>JBEBRN010000018.1:0-45550 GCA_040394775.1 Taishania pollutisoli | reverse complement strand
TAAAACCGCAACTTCGCTATCGCTACGCTGCGTTTAAGCCTTACTTGTTACCTGCATGTGCTTCTTTCTCCGTCAAAAACATGGGTCAGTTATTACAGTTATTCTTCTTATTCCTAAAAAATATTTGTCGTTTCGTCCGTAAAAGCCCCACCAACCATGTTTAAGTCCCAATATTTTTTTATTTCTTTTGTTGTCGTAAAAATATATTTCTTTCTTTAGTTGAGTTCCGTCTGCGTCAAACGTGAGGAATGTTCCATGTTTTTTGTTTTTATTTCCTACACAGTCGTCACCAAACTGTCCAACCTTTTTAATTCTACCGTTTTCGTGTCGTTCAATAACTGTGTAAAGTATGCCTTGAATGTGGATTTTGTCATTTGAAAGGTCGTCTAAATTCTCGTCTTGTAACTTCTTCCAATCAAGATTTAGTTTCTTGTCGTAAGCCCACCTATTTAAAAAAGTATTGGAGTTATTAATTCCCGTCTTATGAAAAGTTCTAAAAGTTATATCATGATTGATTTCACATTCGTCTTTAGGCTTAATTCTATTTCCATTTTCGTCAACGAAAACTTCTATCACACAGGTCGCCATTTCAAATCTATTTATGCAAGTGTCGGCTGCCATTGGATTAACAGTCAATTTGGTGTATGAATCTCCTGATAAGAAATAACTGTCAACATTGCGAACTACAACTTTTTGGTCTCTTACATTGAAAATGAGTGATACTTGTCCGGTTATCTCCAAACTGTTAAAAAAGTAGCTTTCTTTAATTTCTGGTTGGATAGTGTCTTTGTCAGAAACAATAATAAACGTGTAGTCAAAAGTTTGAACTGTATCCTTGTCCCAATAGACTTCGATAATATTAAAATCCATAGTCTGACCGTTGGAAATTGAAGTCCAAATAGTCAGCATGAGAGTTAATATTATTGTTAGTTTATTCATGTCTGTATTGTGTCTGTCAGCATTGCAGGTAACGATTGAAGTTTCCGACTGTTTTTAAAGCTTCGCTTTAAAAATGTCGGAAACTGAGTGTTATACGGATTTTTTTATTCTCAAATATATAAAAAAATCTCAAGTTTCAAGCAAAAGAACAACTAGCTTTCTGATTAGCTGTTATTTCATTAAAACAGCCGTCTTAATGATGTAATTGCTGATCGAGTGTAAAAAAGAAAATAGTTATTTCATCTCAACGGAGAATATAAGAGAGATTACCGATTTTCAATCGGTTTAGTTCAACAAGTGGCTTAACGCAATCTTGCGTATATTTCCATTATACCAGCTCTAGTTAATCTATTAATAATCAATGATAAATCCGTTTTTAACCGTTTATCGTTCGATTCCAGTATACCAAAAGTGGAATAATTCATGTCGTTTTCATTTTGTTTTGGTAAATGTATAAAATCTAGTTAAATACCCGACACAATTTCCAAATTTCTATTCTACCTCATCCAATTACTTTTGAAAGACTTCAATCAATCGTTTATCTCTCAGAAAATCACCCACAAAAAAAGCCGAGCAATATCATCATTACTCAGCTAAAATCGTCTGACTCGATTAGTTAAAATCACATATTGTCAATCACTCTTTTCAGTTTCTCACTCACCTCAACAGCAACTCCGCCTAAAGCGTCATTTTTTATCGCCATCATGGAAGCTATTGGATCAACGGCACTTACTAAAATTTTATGATCTTCTGTTTCTTGAACAACGACATTACATGGAAGCATCGTTCCAATTTCACTTTCTGCTTGCACTGCTTTATAGGCAAATTCAGGATTGCAAGCGCCTAGAATTCTATATTTACGAATATCAACGTCTAACTTCTTTTTCAAAGTTCCCGATAAATCAATTTCTGAAAGAACGCCAAATCCTTCTTTTTTAAGTTCTTCTGTTACTTTAGAGATTGCTTCGTCAAAGCTAAAGTCCACTATTTTTGAAAATGTATAACTCATGATAATTTCTGTTTAGATGTTAATAGTACACAAAATTAGTGATAAGTGTTTCGTTTAACTGCCACTAATGTTACAGGGGTAAATATTATTTTGATGTACTGACTTATAGAAAAAAATCTTTCCCAAACAAATGAAAATTCTATACACAACGTAAATTAGAATGGCGTTTGTTTCTTAACCACAATGACACAAAGAAGGCGCAATGGTCGCTAAGGATTCTTCATGAATCTAATATGATTGAAATATTTTCTTAGTGTTTATACCTCAAACAAATGAGTATTACAAACTCAACGACGGATTAGGATGTCGTAACCTGTTCCGATGTAGAATCGGAATTGATTTTTTCGCCGGGACACAAACGACGACCACGAAGTAGCACCGAAGGTAAATTGCCGTTACAAAAATAACTGTTTGAGCGCTAGCGAGTTTTATTTTTGTAGGCAATGAGGAAGATTTGGGTAGCGAAAAAGATCACGGCGACGAGCTTTTTCCTCAAAACTTCGGCACTAGCCGTTTCTCGTTTTCACGTCTTCAAAAGCAGAGCTTTTTCTCTTTTTGGCGGACAAAAAGTAAAAGATAAATAAAGAATGGGTATTTCAAGCATCAATACAAATTGTAATTCAGTACAGCAATATCAAATAACTTAATTTTGACAGTCGTTTTAGGCTTTCGAAAATTTTAAAGTCTCGCATTTTTACCTTATTTAGAATTAATCTAATTATATTTGTAATGAAATGGAAAATCAAATGAAAAGGAAATTTAATATATACACTGTACGAGAAGATTTTCCGGCGCTCATTCAACAGGTTTACAAAAGAAATCTCATCTATTTTGATAACGGAGCGACTTCTCAAAAACCAAATATGGTGATTGACGCCATTAGCCGTTACTATACACATGACAATGCGAACATTCATAGAGGCGTTCACTTTTTAAGTCAAAGAGCGACGGACCACTATGAAGCAGCTAGAGAATATATTAGTGATTATATTAATGCGGAAAATTCCTATCAGGTATTGTTTACCAAAGGAGCAACGGACAGTATTAACTTAGTTGCACAATCATTCGGTGAGTTACTATCCGAAGGGGATGAAATTCTTATTTCTACCATGGAACATCATTCTAATATTGTCCCGTGGCAAATGTTGTGTGAGCGTAAAAAATGTATTTTGAAAGTGATTCCTATCAATTCAAAAGGGGAATTAATAATGGATGAATTTGACAAACTGCTTACTTCCAAAACGAAAATGGTCGCTATTACGCATATTTCCAATACCTTAGGTACCATTAATCCAGTAAAAGAAATCATAGAAAAAGCGCATACCAAAGGAGCGAAAGTACTGATTGACGGTGCGCAAAGTATTCAACACATGCGCATTGATGTGCAAGCGTTAGATTGTGATTTCTTCGTGTTTTCAGGTCATAAAGTTTTCGGACCAACGGGAACAGGAATTTTATACGGAAAAGAGGATATTTTGAATCAAATGCCGCCGTATCAAGGTGGTGGTGATATGATTGATAAAGTCACATTTGAAAAAACAACCTACAACGGATTGCCGTATAAATTTGAAGCGGGAACACCTCATATTGCGGGTGGAATTGCATTAGCAGAAGCTTTTAAATATCTGGATCAATTTAAATTTCATGAAATTGAAGCCTACGAAGCCGAATTACTGCAATATGGTCATGAGAAACTAAGCGCTATTAATGAGGTGGAATTAATTGGAACAGCGGAACACAAAGCGAGTGTCATCTCTTTTAATGTAAAAGGAGTGCATCCGTTCGATGTGGGAACATTGCTAGATAAACAAGGAGTTGCCGTACGAACAGGACATCACTGTACACAACCGTTGATGGATTTTTATAAAATTCCGGGAACTGTTAGAGCATCTTTTGCGTTTTATAATACAAAAGAAGAAATTGATTACTTTATAGAAGCACTGAACAAGAGTATCCAAATGTTGAAATGATGACAATAAACGAGAAACAAGAAGAAATAATAGAAGAATTTTCCGCCTTCGATGACTGGATGGAAAAATATGAATACATCATTGACCTGGGGAAAGATTTGCCCATCATTGATGAAGATAAAAAGACGGAAGATCGCCTTATTAGTGGTTGTCAATCGCAAGTGTGGTTAGAAGCAGAAGTGAAAGACGGAAAGCTCCATTTCACAGCCGATTCGGACGCCATTATTACAAAAGGAATTATCGGTCTTTTAGTACGTGTGATGGATAAAGAATCACCTGAAGATATCATTAAAACAGATTTATACTTCATTGACAAAATTGGTTTAAAGGAACATTTATCGCCAACACGATCCAATGGATTATTAAGTATGGTCAATAAAATAAAAATGCTAGCGTTAGCTAATCTAAAAAATAAGTAAAAATGAGTGTAGAGTTAGAAGATAAAATTGTAAACGTCCTAAAAGAAATATATGACCCGGAGATTCCGACGAATATTTATGACTTAGGTCTTATTTATGAAGTTACTTTAGATAACGATAATAATTTATCCATCGAAATGACCTTAACCTCTCCTAATTGTCCTGTGGCTGAATCACTTCCGAAAGAGGTAGAAGACAAAACAGGTGAAATAGAAGGTGTGAGTTCCTCCAAAGTAAACATCACATTTGATCCACCTTGGGACAAAGATATGATGAGCGAAGAAGCAAAATTAGAATTAGGATTTTTATAAATTCAAAAGGGATGTAGTGAAAATTATGTCCCATTTTTATCTCAATCATTCTCCAATGCAAGAAAACGACCAAACGATTATTGATGTTTTAAATGCGACACTCACGCAATCGGACAAGGAGATTGATTGGGAAACGATTCAAGACCAGCTTTCTGCTTATATCAATGAGTTAATTTTAACCGATTTCAATAAACTGATGTCTATTCTATATCAAATAGATGTATCGGAAGCGAAAATCAGAAAGGCTTTAGCTACGAATCAAGGTCAACATAACGCAGGCGAAATTCTAGCTTCGTTCGTCATCGACCGACAACTACAAAAAATTCGATTTAGGAGAGAATATAAAGGGTAACTAGATTCGAGATTTAGTTCCTGAGATGTGATTATTGCTAACTATCAGTCTATCTATAGTTGTTTTTATCAATTACTCTACTCATACACGAAAGTCCTAAAATCCTATTACATAAATAGAATTTATGCTAATCATAATAATCATTTAGTTTAAATTTTGTAATTTTACGACTCATTACTATTTTAAAAGCTCGTTATGAAATCTATTCTAATTCTTATAATCCTCTCCTTATATAGTTATACAGGGTTTTCTCAAAGTTGGCAGGAAGTTAAAACAACTGATTCTGTAAAGATTTTCGTAAAAGAAATTCATTATCAAAATGTAACTAACGATATAGATCATCAACGTTTAGTATTTAAATATGAAAATTTAACATCTTCGCCTATTGAGATTCAATTTAATCGTGAACTCATCTATAACAACAAAAAGTCTTCACAAGAAGAAGATTTCTCCATTCAAATTCCTGCAAATGGAATTCTAGAGTATAACGAATCGGAAAATAATACTAAATCCTACTATATTTTTAAAAAAGATAATAATGGATGGATTAAAAGAATATTAGATAGCTATTCAATTATTCATCTTAAAGTAAATCAGTTATGAAATCGACCATACAATCATTTTATAAGCTAATCATTGGATTTATTCTATTATTTGGATTTCAAACGGTAGTTTATAGCCAAAACTGTGAAATTCATGCGAGTGTAACACCAAACACCATTTTTTGTGGTCAAGAAGCTATATTATCAGTTTATGCATCTGGTGATGGCACAGTCATGATGGATGAGGATTTCAATAATGGTTCTTTTGGGCCTGGTTGGAGTTCAACGCCAGGATCGGTGATGTGGAACAATCCATGTTCTTCAAGCGGTGTCGATGGTACGACACATGCTTGGATGGGTAATAGTACTTCTGTGCCCAGAGATATTGTAACTACAGGTTATGATTTAACTGCTGCTACAGCTGGCGTAACAATTTGTTTTGACTTGTTTTTTGCTACTCAGGGAAATGCCACTCCGTGTGAAGGACCTGATGAACCAGACGAAGGAATGTATCTTCAATATTCTACAGACGGAGGAACTACTTGGATTACTATTAACTACTTTGATCCAGAAGGAGGATACAATACTCCATACACGCAATGGAATAATTGGTGTTTTTCAATTCCAGCTGCAGCTATCACTTCGAATACACAGTTTCGTTGGCATCAAGATGCTGACTCTGGACAAGATTATGATCACTGGGGAATTGACAATGTACAAATCGTTCAAAATGATGTAAATGCCGTAATTGTATGGGGAAATCCTGGAGATTCTTATTATTATGATTATGGCGTAGGAAGTCCTGGTGGTGAAAATCCAACTCATGTTTCACCTATTTCTACTACAACCTATGATGTTAAAATCACAACAGGAACTGGAGATGTCTGTGTTGATCAAGTAACAGTTACTGTTGTAGACCCTGTTTATGAGGTAGATATTGATGTTAGTCCAACTCCTTTGTGTGTAGGGGACTGTGCAAATATTACGGGATCTGCTGTACAAGTAATTGATCCAGGAGGAATTGAAACCTATAAAAATTCAGAATATAGTGTTGTCACAGGAACTCCAAAAATTCCTTTTCTAGGTCCAGGAACTATTAAAGCAGACATGAATATTAATATTCAAGATTTAAATAGTCCCACAGTTCAAACAGGTCAAATACTCGAAGCTTGCCTCACTGGATTCACTCTTACTCCAGGAATTGGATGCTCAAGTTCAAGTTTAGCCGTTATAAAAGTAATATTAGAATGTCCAGATGGAACCCAAATTATATTGGCAGATGTTGGCGACCTAAGCGGTAATACTATCACCAACATGTGTTTTGAAACAGGAGGAGCTCCTCTGTCTTCTGGATCCTCACCCTATACGGGCTCCTTTGCTCCAAAAGAACCCTTCTCAAATCTGATTGGTTGTTCATCGAATGGAGTATGGAAACTTAAAATTGTTGGTGTTAATAACGAAACCTGCGTTCCTTTAGGTGGTATTTCTGGTTGGAAAATCACTTTTGATGATCCTCCAATCTATGGCCCTGTGACTGCGACTTGGTCTCCTACTGCTGGCTTAACTCCTTCAACAATTACGGATGCGAATAATATTAGCACCGTATCTTGTCCAACAAGTACAACTTCATATAATATAACAGTATCCAACGGTGTACCTGGCTGTGTGTCGCACACGGAGGCTGTTCAGATAGTTGTTGGACCTTGTCTTCCTTGTACTCCACCCAATTTAATCATTACTAATCTTCAAGGTTGTTCATCGAGTACAATCGATTTAAATACGGCTATTGACCCTACTTCAGATGCCGCAACGAGTACTTTCTACAACTCTCAAGCGGATGCTAATAGCGCTACAAATGCCATAAATAGTACCGTAACTTCTAGTGGATCTTATTGGGTTCGAGCAGAAGACCCTAGTGATCCAACGTGCTTCGTAGTGGAGGAAATTCAAGTGACAGTTACTACCGTCACGTATACCACTAGTAGCACGAGTCCAACTTGTGGAAATAATGATGGAGAAATAGTAATTACTCCAGATGCAGGGTTTACTATCACCGATTATTCTATTGATAATGGAACTACCACGCAAGCAGGAGGAACTTTCTCTAATTTGGGTGCAGGTACTTACACGATCTTAATTACCGATGTGAATAATTGTACGGCAACAGGAACATTAACACTTAATAACACAGGTTCAACTGACGACCCTTCTTTTTCAGTGACTGATTTCTGTAAAGGAGCAGCTAATAATGCAACCATTACTGGAACAACTGGAGGAACATTTAGTATCGTCACTCCAACTGGAGATGGCGCAACAATCGATGCTTCAACAGGAGAAATTACCAATGGTATTGGCGGTACGACATATACGATACAATATAAAACCAATAGTGCTTGCCCTGTCACAGAGACACATGATGTTACCATAAACCTCATTCCAACTTACACTTTAGCATCTACTGATCCTACTTGTGGAAATAGCGATGGAGAGATTGTGATTACTCCTGATGCAGGATTCACTATTACGGATTATTCGATTGATAATGGTGCAAACACGCAAACAGGAGGAACTTTCTCTAGTCTAAGTGCAGGTAGTTTCACGATTTACGTTAAAGATGATAATGGCTGTGAAGCAACGGGAACAAAAACACTAAACAACACGGGCTCTACAGAGGATGCTTCTTTCACATTAACGAACTTCTGTAAAGGAGCAGCTAATAATGCGATCCTTACTGGAACAACGGGTGGAACATTTAGTATTACTTCTCCTATGGGAGACGGAGCAATAATTGACGCTTCTACAGGAGAAATTACCAATGGTATTGGCGGTACAACGTACACCATACAATATAAAACCAATGGAACTTGTCCTGCTATAGAAACACAAGATGTTACAGTAAATTCTTTACCGACTTACACAGTAGCAACGACTGATCCTACTTGTGGAAATAGTGATGGAGTAATCGTGATCACTCCTGATGCGGGATTCACAATTACGGCTTATTCTATCGATAATGGAACTACCACGCAAACAGGAGGAACTTTCTCTAATCTTAGTGCTGGAAGTTTTCTGATTTACGTTAAAGATAATAATGGCTGCGAGGCAACAGGAACTGAAATACTTAATAACGCTGGTTCTACAGATGACGCTTCTTTTACTTTAACTAATTTCTGTGAAGAGTCAGCAAATAGTGCAACTATAACAGGGACAACCGACGGAATATTTAGTATTCTTTCTCCAACAGGAGACGGTGCAACGATTAATCCTTCAACAGGTGAAATAACAGATGGTATTGGTGGAACGACTTACACGATACAGTATCAGACTAGTGGACCTTGTCCTGCTTCATCTACACAGCAAGTGATTGTGAAGTCAACTCCAAATGTTAGTTTTACTGCTATTCCAGCGATTGGAATAGCGCCATTAATCGTTGAATTTGAGAATACTACAACAAATTCGAATAGTTTCATTTGGGATTTTGGCGATGGAAATACTGTTCCAAATAATAGCCATACACTTTCAAACACCTATGACAACACAGGCAGTTACGTAGTTATTCTTACAAGCGAGAATGATGGTTGTATTGGAATGGCAACAACTACCATCGTTGTATTACCTCCTACTGTCGAGTATGCTTTTCCGAATATATTTACACCAAATGGAGATAATAAAAACGATGAATTCATGCTTATCAATCCATTAGGAGTGGATGAGATAGAAATCATTGTGGTAAATCGATGGGGCAACCTTGTTTTTGAAGGTAATAAAGCAGATTTTAAATGGAATGGAAAAGTAAAAAATACTGGTGCAGACTGTGCGGATGGAACGTACTTTTATAAAGCATCTATAAAAGATTTTGCTGGTAATGAGAAAATAGAACATGGCTTTGTCCAATTGAGTAGAGGTAAATAATTCCTTTTGGCTTGATTATTATCCAGGATGAAAAACTAAATTAGATATAGGATTTTTATAAATTAAAGCGGGATGTAATTTTCATTACATCCCGTTTTTAATTTCATGTATATGCCAATGCAAGAGAATGAATCTACGATTATAGATGTTTTAAGAGAGAATATAAAAGGTAAAACGCCTTAAACTAAACCTGCATTAAATAAGTCAATAACTCAAGTAATCGTTCCCTTATTTATTCTACTTCGCCAACCAAAGACTTGGATTTTGTTTCAACACATCCGACCCTACAATTTGATGAATTTCAAAGTGTAAGATGGAAATATTTTCGTCATCTACAGGAATCAAACTACCGATGGCTTGTTTCGTGGAAACCTTCGTTCCTATCGATACAAATGTCTCTTGGAGATTACTATAGACCGTTCTGTAATTACCATGTTTGATAATCACAATTTTCCCAATTCCTGGTATAGAGAAAACACTCGAAACTTCACCTTCAAAAACGGCTCTAACTTGTGCACTTTTACTAGTTGTAATATCGATTCCGTTATTGTTTGTTGTTACATTTTTTAAGAATGGATGGATTTGCTTTCCGAATCCTCCCGTAATAGCGCCTTTAATAACGGGCAGTGGCAAACGACCTTTATTCGATTCAAAGCCTTTATTTAACTCCATGTCTTTTGAACTGGCAAAAACAGGAGTTGTTTTTGTGGCTGTAACCTCTGGCGGAGACGTTTTTGTTTGTGTTTCCACAGGTTTTTTAGCTTCTTCGGCTGCTCTTTTAGCAGCTGCTATTCGTTCTGCTTCTTTACGCTTTCGTTCTGCTTCGGCAATTTCTTTCTTGATGGCGTCATTAATTTTATTTTGCAATTCTATTCTTCGACGCTCATCTGTCCTCATTTTTGTCAATAAGGTAGCCTCTTCTTTTTCTAGTTGTGAAGCGACATTTTGTACTTTAATTTTATCTTTTTCAATTTCGAATTTCTCTTCTTTTTTCTGGCCTAACAGAACTTGTTTTTTAACTTTCTCTGCGGTTAACGATTTAATTTCATCACCTAACTTCTCTTGATGCTGAAGAATGACCTCTTTCTGTTTTTGCTGAATCTCCGCTATTTTCTTTAAATATTCATTTCGTTTAAACGCTTCATAATACGAATGCGCCGAGAATAAATACATCAACTTATTTTGGTCTATCTTATTCTTATATACATATATTAATAGCTGTTTATATTGCTCTTTTAATTTGGCGATTTTTTCTTCTAGTACTTTAATTTGCAATGATTTTTGTTCCATTTGCAATTCTGCAGAACGAATTTGTTGGTCGTAGTTGGATAAAAGTTGTTCTCTTGATGCAATCTGATTTTCGAGTAATTTTAAGTTATTAATAGTCACTTGCTTATTGTCTGTTGTCTTTTTTAATAATTCTTTTGTCTGCTTGATATCATTCTCTAATTGCTTTTGTTGCTTCATTAATTTATCACTGTTTTTCTGTTGTGAAAAAACAAATGAGGTTATAAAAATGAGCAAGAAACTTAAACTTATCTTATTTACAAATGTCATAGCTAGCGGGGACAAAATAATTGATTTCTTGTACTTGATTCACTTCCATATTATCAAATGATAAAGAAACATCAATCTTATTATTTTCAGTAATAATTTTAGCGGTAATCAGTTTCGGGAAATTGAACGTTGCTGGGTCTTTAGAGCGATTTCCATAGCTAACAATCACTTTTACTTTATCATATGGATTCTCTATTTCTATTTTCTCTAACGCGTTTCCATTGTCCACTAAAAAGTAACTAATGATAATCTCACCCTCTGAATCATTGAAGACATAATCATGCTCTGTTGTTTTTACTTTTATTTTACGTCGGGTGGAAAGAACATGGTACACGTTATCAGACAACTGGAAATACTCACTGTCTTTAACGAACGTAATGGGTAATCCAAGTAAAAGTTGAACGATATTTTCAAATTCAAAAGGATAGCCAAACGCATCTTTAAAAAAGTCTATCGAATTTTCAGAATAACATTTCGTCCGCTTATTTTGAAATTTCACCGAATCTAAGGTCGCTATCGAATTGATAATCGGTAAACCAGCATAGGTAATTAAAGCCGTTGCCGCGCTGTCTGTCTGAATTTTGATCGATGTCTTAAACGAGTAGTCGTTTTTATTGTCATGATAAACAGTGGAAGCACGTCCGTAAAAATAGACCGGCTTGGTTTTGTTTAAACTATCCAGCTTATTAACCAACATAGTCGTTTTTAGCTTGTCGTTTTTTTCTTTATTGGAAAGCTGTACCACTTTTGGAGAACACGAAACAAGCATGGCGAAAAATACCACCAGTAAATAGCTATTACTCCACCTCATCATAGTATTTTTTGTCGTCAATCTTCTTGATTAATAGTTCCCCTTTAAAGCCTAAATTTTTTGCGATATTCCAATAATCTAAAGCTGCAGGTAGATTCCCCAACTTAAAGTAAAGATCGCCAATTAAACTGTGTAAAGCAGCATCTTTCGGATTCGTTACTATCAACGGCTCAACAATTCGTATTGCTTCTTTGTAATTCCCTTTCTTAAACAAAATCATTCCCTTGGTAAAAAGATAATTCTCATTATTTGGATCGAGTTCATTAATTTGATTAACTAACAACATCGCATCGTCCAGCTCATAATCATTTTTTGCCATGACTAACGCTAAATTATTTTTCAGGTAAATATCATTTGGATTTTCACGAATGGTTTTTTCGTATATCTCACGCCCTTTTTGATATTCTTTTTTTCCAAAATAAGATTCTGCGATAATGGTACTTAAATCTTCTTTAGCTGATTTATCAACTGCATATACTAAGCCACTATTCGCTACTGATATCGCTTCATCATAACGTTTCAAGCGCAACAATCCCAATGAATTAAGATAATAAAAATCAGGATTCGAAGGAAATAACTCTAAGGCTTTTGTTGCATACACCACTAATGAATCGTAATCTTGATTTTGATATTCTAAAAAAGCGATTCTCGTCAATGTCTCTTTGTTGTTTTTATTACGCTCCACCGATTTTTTATAATAAAACAGGGCTTTATCAAGGTTACCAGTATTGTCATAAATATTCCCAAGAAATAAGTTAAAGAAACCGTCTTCGGTGTCTAACGCAGCTGCACTCAATGCTATTTTTTCAGCTAAATAATTGGGAATCAATTGATTGTCTACGGAATTATCTAATAAGAAATAACGTTTATATGTAATATCCACCTCAGGATTACTATACACTTTTTCTAATAGTACCGCCGCTTTATCAATCTTATTTTGCTTTAGATAATATTCTGCTAACAAAAGATTGACGCTGCCACTATCAGGATTGGTAATTACAATTCTCTCCAAAAAATCAATCATCTTCTGTTTTTGATTTCTGGTATTGTAAAAATCATTGAGGGCAAAAAGAGAGCGATGGTCTTCTGGGTATAGTTCTACGGATTGAATCAAGGCTTTTTCTGCTAAATCATATTTTCTCATATTGATATAAACAGCATAACGCTGGTAATACAGCTCTGGATTTGGATCCGAAATACGTTCAACGTCATCTAATATCTCCAAACATTTTGGAAATTCCTTTAAGCCATAATAAGCTTCATATAAATTGAATTTATACTCAATTTCATTGGGTTCTTTTTTCGATAATGGTTCGAAGAGATCAATCGCTTTTTGATATTCTTTATTCAGAGAGTAAGCAGTTCCCAAATAAACATTGTACCATTTATTGTTCTTATCTAATGCGTATGCTTTCTCTAATGAACGAACTGCAGCTACACTATCTTTCTTCTCTTGGTAGATTTTGGATTGGAGAAAATAAGCCGCATCATCAGTCGGATTTAAGGCAATATATTTATTAATCTGCTTGAGGCTATTATCGTAATCACTAATGATGTAGCTATGCACTCCTTCATAGAAAAGACTTTTTATTTCCGCTGAAACGACTGGCTTTTCCTGCGAATTAGAGGCACTGGTTTTTTTTGTTCCTAGCTTGGATGTGCCACAACTGAAATGTAGTACACTGATAATATAAATTAGTATTATTTTTCTCATTTATTGAATTGTCGAATAGTCACCCATACTTAAATCGTCCATTTTCCCTCGATAAGAAGCGTTACTACCTATCATAGAGTCCTGAATCAACGCATTTTCCACATAAACATTGTTTTGCAAAATACTATTTTTTAGAACAGCGTTTACTATTTTCCCATTTTTCCCTATCGATACATGAGGTCCTACAATCGCATTTTCCAACACGACATTTTCACCCAAATAACACGGTGGAATAACGACACTATTGGTAATAGTTACTGAATCAGCAATTAATTGCTTTCCTTTTTCTTTATCAAATTCCAACACGCGCTGATTGGTATAAACAGTTACCTCTTTGTTGCCACAATCTAACCATTCCATGACTTTTCCAGGTTTGAACTTGCAACCGCTTTCAGTCATTCTGCGTAACGCATCTGGCAATTGATATTCACCTCCTTTGATGATGTTGTTGTCAATCAGGTATTCCAATTCTTTGCGTAGATCTTCTCCTTTTTTGAAATAATACACGCCAATCATCGCTAAGTCAGAGACGAATTCTGTCGGTTTCTCCACATAGTCCGTGATTTCTCCTTTTTCATTCATCTTAATCACACCAAAAGAAGAAGGATCCTCGATTTGTTTCACCCACAAAATACCATCGTCATTCGGATCAATTTTAAAATCTGCTCGGAACAACGTATCAGCATAAGCGACAACTGTTGGTCCTACTAATTTATCTTTCGCACACAAAATAGCATGTGCCGTTCCTAAAGCTTCACGTTGGTAGTAGATGGAACCTTTCGCACCTAATTTCTCTGCTACGGAAATCAATTCTTGTTCTACTTCCTTTCCAAAATCACCAATGATAAAAGCAATTTCATCAATCTTATCATTTAATGTTCCAGCGATGTCATCCACTAAACGGTGCACAATCGGTTCTCCTCCAACCGGAACGAGTGGTTTCGGAACTGTCAATGTATGTGGTCGTAAGCGGCTTCCTCTTCCCGCCATCGGTATGATAATATTCATAATCTTCCGTCTTTATTTTAAAAATCCATTTTCTCTTAATTCTTTGTATCGCGCTTCAATATCATTTGGAACGTCTCCTGAAAATAGCCAATTCACATCTAATCCATTTTTAATCGCAACATCCATTAATGAAGGATTATCGCCAATTAAATCACCCAATTTTTCATAGGCAACGTTAAAATCGGCCAATAAATCAGCGTCCAGTTTTTTAGCTAAAATCATTATCCTAAAAATCTTGACAATCACATAAATGCAAAATTTATACGATTTCCCTTTCGGCTCAGCGGCAATAGCGGTAGTATGTTTTTCCAAAATGGAGTTCAGCATAAATAGATTAAGTTCCACTTCGCCATACTTATCTTTCGTTATTTTTACGTGCTCTGTAATTTCTGCACTCATGTAACGAAGACGTTGGTATAAACCTTTCGACGAATGTAGGCGCATCGTCTGACGTTCGATTTGAGTGGTCAAATTCTGACTTACTTTCTCTCTTCGTTCTTCTGTTGACTCATTACTTACCAACTCAAACAACATTCGATTTGCTAAAATATAATCGTTTCGAAGCAATCGAAAAATGAGCTTATCTTTCTCTTTTGAAGGAAGATCACTCACTGCTTTTTTGAGTTCATCGGGGAGTTTAAATGCCATCTATTTATCTAAAAATTTACTTTCCTGTACTTCCAAATCCACCTTCGCCACGAACAGTTTCAGAAAGTGCGTCTACGTCTATCCATTCTGCTTGCTCAAACTTGGCAAACACGATTTGTGCAATTCTATCTCCGGGTTGAATGGTGAAATCATCGTTCGATAAATTAACGAGAATAACGCCTACTTCGCCACGGTAATCGGCATCAATGGTTCCCGGTGCATTTAAAACGGTTACACCATTTTTGAAAGCCAAACCACTTCTTGGACGTACTTGCGCTTCGTATCCTTCTGGAATTTCTAGGAATAATCCCGTTTTTACCAAGGTTCTTTCGAGCGGCTTCAACGTGATGATATCTTCTATATTCGCCTTCAAATCAAGTCCAGCAGATGCCTTCGTCTCGTATTGAGGTAAGTCAAAATTTGATTTATTGATTACTTTAATTTTCATGTGAAAAGACAATTTCTGCGAATATACTGAAAAAGGTACTTTTTATGGATGAGTGGAAGAAGATTCGATTCATACTCAGTTGTTAATATCTTAAACACAGAGCGAGAATGAGAGAAGAGAATGAAGATTGTGGCTCACAGATAGAACAGATAACACAGAAAGAGATATAATGATAGGGAATGTGGCTCACAGACAAAACAGAAAGAAAGGGAATGAGAGAACAAAGCGTTGGTTTCTCATGGAGAATCTTAGCAGTTAAAAAACAAACAAATTTTCTCCTTAGATTTCCTTTTCTTCTAAATTAGTTTTACCTTTGGGAGTACGTTATTCTTATTTAAATCAAATTAAAATACAATATATTATGGCAAATGTAAAATTACACGGTGATACCGTAAACACAAAGGGAAATCTTCCAACAGTAGGTCAAAAAGCACCTGATTTTTCATTGGTAAAAAATGACTTATCGCGTGTTTCGTTAGAGAATTACAAAGGAAGCAATCTAATTCTAAATATTTTTCCAAGCGTTGATACAGGAACGTGTGCAACTTCTGTACGAACATTTAATCAGAAAGCAGCAGGCTTAGACAACACCAAAGTATTGTGTATTTCGAAAGACTTACCATTCGCTATGGGACGTTTTTGTGGTGCTGAAAACATAACCAACGTGGAAACTCTTTCTGACTTTGACGGTGGTGCATTTTGTGATGCGTATGGTGTAACACTTGTAGATGGTCCATTAAAAGGTTTGGCGGCACGTTCTATCGTTGCTTTGAATCCTGCGGGTGAAGTTATCTATACCGAATTGGTAGACGAAATTACAAATGAACCGAATTACGATGCTGTATTGGCAAAATTGAAGTAGCATTTAGTTCGTCAAGAACATTGAAATTTTGAAAAACCTCTGTAAATGGAGGTTTTTTTATACGTTTAAGTTTTGAAAGGAATTATCTGATTTTGAGAGTTGTTTGTGAAATTTAAAAATCGTATCTTTAAATGAAGAACTTTTAATAGATAATTATCTCAAATTTAAATTATGAAGAAAGCAGTATCACACTTCTTTTTTTAGTTGGAAATATTTCAGTGCAAGAATTATGACCAACTGCCAATGCTGAAAGGTATTATACGGCAGAAGACCACATGACCAATTATGGTTATTCGCACTATAAAATTGAAAGAGACACCACCATTTCGGGGACAACGTGTTAAATTTATTCAAAGGAATATAAGAATACGTTTATAGGATTACCTGTTGATCAAGTAACGACTTCTTTCATAGATGTTTTCTACATCATCAATTTGGAAGACAAAGTATTAAGTATTTACAATGCTGATAGAATTGCTTTTGATACAGTCGTAGATTTCAAAGCAAATAGTGGTGATAGTTGGAGGAGCTATAGTACAATAAATTCAACTTATGAGAGAAAAAGTATTTTGTAAAATAAAATCACTATTGAATAGAACTCACAGAATTATTCTAAACCCTTCAAATCTTCCGCTGCCACCTTATCTCTTTTGAAGAAAACCTGTAAAATAGCAGCAATTATCAATACTAATCCACAGCCAATAACATTTAGCCATAAAAAGGAAATGACATCGATAATGTAGATCCAAATGATGGTAATTTCAGCGAAGATAGCCGCCCAGAAAACTGCTTTTCCACCAATCTTTTTAATGTAAAACGCTACAAGGAAAATTCCTAAAATCGTTCCGTAAAACAATGAACCTAAAATATTGACCGCTTCTATCAAACTCCCTAAACGGCTAGCAAACATGGCGACGGCAATGGCGAAAATTCCCCAACCAAAGGTAAACCAACGAGACGCATAGTAATAATGACGATCTGTTTTATCTTTCACCCAAACACGTTTGTACAAGTCAACAACTGTTGTGGAAGAAAGTGAATTTAACGCAGCGGCAATACTTCCCCAAGCGGCTAAGAATATCATGGCGATTAACAAACCAATCAAACCTTTCGGTAAGTTCTGAATGACAAAGTACAAGAAAATATAATTGGTGTCGTTCGTGTCGGCTGTCTTATCGGCTTTTTTCATCACCTTTAAAGCACTTTCGCGCACCTCTTTCGCCTGATTTTCTACGGACAATAAACTCGATTGTAGCGAACGAATTTCCTTTTCATTATCTTGATGAATAGCATCTGCGAGTGTATTTGCTTTCGCCATTCGAATGGTATTCAGTGAGTCATATTGTCCTTGCAACTGTTGGAAATCGGCTTTATATTCAGAATTCAACACTTTGTCCACTTCCTTTTGATTATAGAAAATAGGCGATTGATAAAACATGTAGAAAACGAACACCAAACTACCAATCAACAAAATCAAAAATTGCATTGGTACTTTCACCAAACCATTCATCAACAATCCCATACGGCTTTCTTTGATACTCTTCGCCGTCAAATATCGTCCTACTTGTGATTGATCGGTACCGAAATAAGAAAGCGCTAAGAAGAATCCACCAATCACACCGCTCCAAATGTTGTATTTATCTTTCCACCAAGACGAATCGGTCACGTCAATTTTAGTCTCGATAACGTTCACTTTTCCCATTTTTCCAGCCACGTGCAGCGCATCTGAAAAACCAATTCCTGTCGGTAACATTTTCACCACTAAAACTCCTGCTAAAAACATACCGACAAATACCACAATCAACTGTTGCATTTGCGTATAAGCCACCGCTTTTGAACCTCCAGTTACGGTGTAAATAATCAAAAAGCCACCCATCACAACGTTCGTGAAATAGATGTTCCACCCAAAAATAGATGACAACACAATCGCTGGTGCATAAATGCTAATACCTGTAGAAAGCGCTCTTGAAACCAAAAATAGTACAGAAGCCAGAGACCGTGTTCTCAAGTCAAAACGCTGTTCTAAAAATTCATACGCCGTAAAGACTTTCAGTTTGTGATAAATCGGAATAAAAGTGACACATAAAACTACCATCGCTAAAGGCAAACCGAAATAATATTGAACAAATCGCATTCCGTCCGTATAGGCTTGTCCTGGAGCAGAAAGAAAAGTAACGGCACTCGCTTGCGTTCCCATGATGGAAAGCAATATCAACAGCCAACCCATAGAATTGCTGCTCTTAAAATAACCGTCTAATGTTTTCTCCGATTTGCTTTTATACAGTCCGTAACCGATGACACCTACTAGTGCTATAACTAAAACAATCCAATCTAATGTACTCATGAAAAATATTTAGTAAAAAGGTAAAAGAATAGAATCAGCAACGCTAAAAAAGCGATGACGCCAATGTATGCAAGTGTCCAATTTGTTGTCTTTTTATCTTTCATGTTTAAAAATAGATTCCTTTTTAAAAAGAGGAGCGTTTCACGAACGATTGTGAAACGATTCAGCTAAACTAATGAATATCTTATTGAATATATATTTCTCTTTTACTTTTTTTCCAGAAAAAAGATGGTGAGAAATGACCGTAATTATAGATTCATGAAGTTTTCTATGCGATATCTGCTCCTTCTCCTTGCCCTTTGCAGTTAAAAAACGAACCACGACAAATATATTTCCCCCGAAAAACTCAAGCAATCCATTCTTTATTTTTACTTTCGTTATGTGAATCGGTATCTTATCATACAAACAGCATTTTTGGGTGACGTCGTTCTTGCTACGCCGTTAATAGAGGAATTGAAGCGCTTACAACCCAATTGTGAGATAGATATTTTGGTGAAGAAGGGAAACGAAAGTTTGTTGAAAAACCATCCAAAAGTGAACACTTTGTACACCTTTGACAAGTCGAATGGAAAGTACCTAAACATTTTACAACTCATTCAAACATTCCGTAAAAAGCGGTATACACGCATCATTAATCTTCATCGATTTGCTTCTAGTGGGATGATTACTATTTTTTCTGGCGCAAAAGAAACGGTTGGTTTTGACAAAAATCCAATGGGTCCATTGTACACCAAGCGCCTACCACACATCATGGATGGACGACATGAAGTAGAACGGAATTTGTCGCTGATTGCCGATTTAGGAGCAGCGTCTAAAGTTCAACCACAACTCTATCCTTCCGATGAAGATCATCAAAAAGTAGCCGCTTATCAAACGCAACCGTACTATTGTTTAGCACCTGCTTCGGTGTGGTTTACAAAACAATTACCGAAAGAAAAATGGGTGGAATTGATTCAACTGCTACCTAAAACAAGTGTGATTTATTTGATCGGTGGAAAAGGTGATTTTGACTTATGCGAAGAAATTCAAATAACGGCAAATTGTGAAAATGTGCGCAACATTGCTGGCAAACTCAGCTTGCTTCAATCAGCCGCTTTATTTGAAAAAGCTACTCGCAATTATGTCAATGATTCTGGTCCCTTACATTTATGTTCAGCTATGAACGCTCCAGTCACTGCTTTTTTCTGCTCCACTACGCCAACATTAGGTTTTGGTCCACTTTCAGAAGATTCAGAAATTGCGAAAGCGAAAGACGGTGTTTGTTGTCGACCAGGCGGAATCCATGGCTACAAAGCCTGTCCAGAAGGTCATTTTAGATGTGGAAGAGAGATTGATGTGAGTTCAATTAAAAATTGAAAATTTTACGAAATTAATAATTACTCTCCCCTTTCTCCATCCATTCTGGCTCAACTCCACCATTCAAGTAAAAATCAAAAAACTGTTTCATTCGTTTACTTAAATCTTTTCGATTTCCCTTTTTCATTAAGTTATGTTCATCGCCGTTATAATTCAATAACCATACTGGCTTTTGTAATCGACGCAATCCCATAAACATTTCAACTCCTTGATACCAAGGAACGGCTCCGTCGCCATCGTTGTGCATAATCAATAAGGGTGTTGTTACTTTTGGTAATCCGAAAATAGGAGAGTTTTCAACATATAATTCGGGTGCTGACCAAATCGTTTTACCAATTCGACTTTGGGTGTGTTCGTACTGAAACTGACGACTCATGCCACTTCCCCAACGAATTCCTCCATACGCAGAAAACATATTTGAAACAGGTGCTCCAGCCATTGCTGCGGCATAGCGATTTGTCATTGTAATCAATTGAGCTGTTTGATAACCTCCCCAACTTTGTCCTTGTAATCCCATTCGTGTAGAATCAATCGATGGATAGCAACTCAACACATAATCCGTTCCGCTCATGATCGAATTGTACGCACCTTTAGCTGGATAACCGATGTTGTAACGAATATCCGGCATGAAAACAAAATAACCGGACGATGCATATTCTGTGGAGAAAATAATAGATGCTGTTGGTCGCGGCGCAGAATAACGGTGAATGTCTTCTGTTGATGTTTCGTAATAATAAACAATCAACGGATACTTTTTAGTACTGTCGTAGTCTTCTGGTTTATATAATAATCCTTGCAATTCTTGACCGTCATACGCTGTCCATTTTACCAATTCAACGGTAGACCAATTGTAGTCTTTTTGTTGTGGATTGACATCTGTGATTGGATACTGTTTTCCGTCTTTGACTTCATTAAAATTAGGATACAATTCATTGGTTTGAATGCGCGCAAAGAAGCGTTGGTTTTTTTTATCTTTAACAAATGCGAAAGCATTAAAATAACCATTAAGAATTTCTTTCATTTTGTAATCCTTATCAATGGTATAGTAAGCATTGTACTTTGTCTCCAAATCAAAGACTTCAATAAGTCCATTCTCCGAATTGAAGTATTGTGAATCACTTACTATTTTGTAAAAATTCAACTCAATTTTGCGGTTTAGCCAATCTTTCGGAGTGATTTGTCGAAGCTTGTTGTCTTTAGCATTATAGCGATACAAGGCTTTTGTAGAGTTAAACCACACACTCGATTCATCTTCGTCAACATACATTCGACCCGCCAAAGAAGGAATATAATCCATTCCATTTAAGTCTTCTTTCCAACGTTCTTGAATGTCACACGTCACACATTCTTCTTTTTGAGTCACTAAATTCCGCACATAATAATTCGTGTCAGCTTCTTTTTCAAAATAGAAATAATCAGCATTAGGTGTTAAAATAGTGGCGCTAAAATTCTCTTTCAGAAGGAGCGTTTTTTTTCCGTTTCTTAAGTCGATGAAAGACACGTCTTCTTTCCAAGGGTAATCAAAAGCTGTCGCTAAATTATATTGATCGGAAGAACTGATTAAAGCATACGGTGACTTTTTCCAACGTTTACTTATTTTTAAGGTATCATCTTCTACTTGATCTATTTTCTGGTTCGTTAAATCATATCGAGCAAGAAATTTTTCGCTGTAGTGTTTCTTCGATTTTAACAATTGTATGGTTTTCAAATTGGGTTCATTCCATGTCCAAACATCCACCTTTACCTTCTCTTCTTTTAATAAGGTGTCTTTTTTCTTCTCTGGTTCAAAACGCTGTAAATCGAAAAGTAAGATATCAGAGTCTGCTAATAATTCAAATGAAGAATTAGGAGAAATAACGAAATTTGAATCAATCAATTTATTGATGTTTACAGAATCGACCGCTGAGAAATCAGCCTTGACGCGATACAAATCGTTTCTCTTTTGTTTGGTGTCGAATAGCTTACCAATAAGGAAAGTCGTATTTTGCTTAGAAGAAGTATAGCAATTCTCGATTTTCTCAAAACGTTGCTCTAATTCATATGTGTCAAATGTTTTTAAATCAATCTTGGTAACCGTGTAAAAATCTTTTCTCTTTTTAGTGTGTTTCTCAACGACTAACACAAACAGTTGTTCTTCATCCAAATAATAATCGACGCTATTGTTGGTTTGAAAAATCACTCCTTCTTGTGCATTTGCTACAAAGAATGTTTTTTCTTTTCCGTCATAACCTTCTTTCAATTTCTTGTCATTTCCTTTCGACAAAGCATTATTCTTTAACATGAAATTATGTGTAAAAGCTCCAATAATCAAGCTCGAAGAATCAACCACATCATATTTATCCACATTTGGAAGCAGTATTTTTTTAGCATCCAACGACATCAAATTCTTTATTAAAAGCGTGTCTTTTGGAAGTTTAAACGCTTTGGTTTCTTTGATTTTTAAATCACGTACCGTTTTGTAATCTCCGCTAATTTTAGTGATAAAAAAAGTACTATTCTTATCGAACTTAACCGTACTACCTCGCTTTATCGTGAGCAAAGTATCTACTTTTGAATCCACCTTTAGAAGATAGGAAGTGGTATTTCCTTCGTACGGTTCTGTGGTAAAAGCAAAGTAATTTCCGTCGTTTGATAGTTGATAATCTTTGATGACTTTCCACTCAGGATAAGCGGTATAATCAACTATTTTCTTTTGAGAAAACGAAATGAAGGTCGCTGACAACAGCAATAATAACGCAAAAAATTTCATGTTTTTAATTTTCTCAAAGCTACAAAAGATTTTTGGAGTAGGGATAAATTGAAGGTTTGTTGTGGCGCTCTAAGTTTATGACTCAAATGAATCTAAATACACTTCCACTTATAGCTATCCTAAATCTACAAAAAAACTATCTTTGCATTCTACAATTAAAATATCATGGAATATAGTTTTAGAACGATAGAGGATAAATGGCAAAATTTCTGGGCAAAGAACGCGACTTTTAAGGTAGAAGAACAATCTTCCAAACCGAAATATTACGTTTTAGATATGTTTCCATATCCTTCTGGTGCTGGCTTACACGTTGGACATCCGCTAGGCTATATCGCTTCTGATATTTATGCGCGTTACAAGCGTTTGCAAGGTTTTAATGTGTTGCATCCAATGGGTTACGATTCGTTCGGGTTGCCTGCTGAACAATATGCGATTCAGACGGGTCAACATCCTGAAACAACGACCAAAGAAAACATTGCACGCTATCGTCAGCAGTTGGACAAAATGGGATTTTCATTTGATTGGTCGAAAGAAGTGCGAACTTCCGATCCCAACTATTATAAATGGACGCAATGGATTTTCTCGGAATTATTTGATTGTTATTACGACACCACTTCTGATAAGGCGGAACGTATCTCGAAACTGATTAGCACTTTTGAAAAAGATGGAAATGCTTTCGTAAAAGCGGTTAACGACTGTGAAATAATCTTTTCGGCAACTGAATGGAATGCCATGAGTGCTACCGAAAAAGAAGGCATCTTACAGCATTACCGTTTGACTTATTTAGCGGATTCTTGGGTAAATTGGTGTCCTGCTTTGGGAACTGTTTTAGCGAATGATGAAGTGATTAACGGACTTTCAGAACGCGGTGGACATCCTGTGGAACAGAAGAAAATGCGTCAATGGTCGATGCGTATCAAAGCGTATGGAGAACGATTGTTGAATGATTTGAATACACTCGACTGGTCGGAATCGATTAAAGAACAACAACGCAATTGGATTGGAAAATCAAAAGGTTGTTCCGTTCAATTTGAAACAGACGACAAACAACATTCCATCGAAGTTTTCACGACTCGTCCAGATACTATTTTCGGTGTTTCGTTTTTGGTGTTAGCACCTGAACATCCATTGGTAAAGACCTTGACAACTGATGAATACAGTCAAAAAGTAGATGAATATATTCAAACATCTTCACTTAAAACCGAGCGTGATCGTCAAGCAAATGTGAAAAATATCACGGGTCAATTCATCGGTAGTTATGCGATTCATCCATTTACGGGTGAAAAAGTGGAATTGTGGATTGGCGATTACGTCTTGGCTTCTTATGGAACAGGCGCTGTAATGGCAGTTCCTTGTGGCGACCAACGTGATTGGGATTTCGCTACACATTTTAAGATCGATATTAAAAATATATTTGAAAACGTTGATATTTCCGAAGGCGCTTACACGGCGAAAGAAGGAACAATTACCGATTCTGATTTCTTAACTAGTTTGTCCGTTGCCGATGCAATGACGAAAGCAATTGAAGCAATTGAAACGAAAGGAATTGGCCAAGGAAAGACAAATTATCGTTTACGAGATGCTGTTTTTTCCCGTCAGCGTTATTGGGGTGAACCGTTTCCAGTTTATTACAAAAACGGTATTCCAACCATCATTGAGGCACAACATTTACCAATTATCTTACCCGAAGTAGAAAAATACTTACCGACAGAAGATGGTCAACCGCCTCTTGGAAATGCAACCGATTGGGCGTGGGACACGGTAAATAACAAAGTTGTTTCCAATACGAAAATGGATAATATTACGGTGTTTCCATTGGAATTGAACACGATGCCAGGTTGGGCGGGAAGTTCATGGTATTTCTTACGCTATATGGATGCGAACAACGAAAACGCATTTGTAGCCAAAGAAAAAGCTAATTATTGGGAAAATGTCGATTTGTATATCGGTGGTTCCGAGCACGCAACAGGTCACTTGCTATATTCTCGTTTCTGGACGAAGTTCTTGTTTGACCTTGGTTATATTGGTGTGAAAGAGCCGTTCAAGAAATTGATTAACCAAGGAATGATTTTGGGAAGAAGTTCATTGGTGTATCGAAATGCAGAGAATAAATATGTTTCTAAATCTAAATTAGAAGGTGGAGAAACGCCGATTCACGTAGATATTAATTTCGTTCATAATGACATTCTTGATACAACTGCTTTCAAAAACTGGCGAGAAGAATACAAAAATGCGGAGTTCATTTTGGAAGACAACAGCACTTATATCTGTGGTCATGAAGTGGAGAAAATGTCCAAATCGAAATACAACGTTCAAACGCCAGACGAATTAGTCGAGAAATTTGGCGCTGATACCTTGCGGATGTACGAAATGTTCTTGGGACCATTGGAGCAATCTAAACCTTGGGATACAAAGGGAATCAATGGCGTTCATAATTTCTTGCGCAAATATTGGCGCTTATTTTTCGACGCAGAAGGAAATCTTAATTTGTCCGATGGTGAACCGACTAAAGATGCATTGAAAACACTTCACAAAGCGATTCATAAGATACAAGATGATTTGAATAAATTCTCTTTCAATACAGGCGTATCGAACTTTATGATTTGCGTGAATGAATTGACCGATCAGAAATGCAATAACCGTCAGATTCTAGAGAAATTAACAATTTTGTTATCGCCATATGCGCCACATATCACTGAAGAAACGTGGACGTTATTAGGACATGAAGCAGGAAGTGTGAATTATGCTAAATTCCCTAAATTCAATCCAGAATTCTTGGTTTCTGATAATTTTGAATACCCGATTTCTTTCAACGGAAAAGTACGTTTCAAGTTAGAAATGCCCAATAGTGCTTCCAAAGAAGAAGTGGAAAAAGCAGTGATGACGAATGAGAAGACAATTCATTATTTAGAAGGTAAAGAACCGAAGAAAGTGATTGTTGTTCCGGGGAGAATTGTAAATATAGTACTTTAAGGATTGTATCGAACCGCAGGATTACAAATCCTGCAATGCCTAATTTTTTAGCACCGCTGGATTTGTAATCCAGCGGAAAAAATAACAAACTTTATAAAACCAAAAAAACCGTAAACTAAAAGCTTACGGTTTTTTTTAATATGTATTGTAAAGAAGAATTACGCTTTCACGCTCATCATTACTTCTGCCATTTTTGCGCCAATTTGAGCAGGTGAATCCACTACGTGAACACCACACTCTCTTAAGATACGTTTCTTTGCTTGAGCTGTATCATCATCACCACCAACAATAGCACCTGCGTGACCCATTGTACGTCCTGCTGGCGCTGTTTCTCCTGCGATAAATCCAACAACTGGCTTCGTACCAAATTCTTTAATCCATCGTGCAGCATCTGCTTCCAAGTTTCCACCAATTTCACCAATCATAACGATTCCCTCTGTTTCTGGGTCATTCATTAATAGCTCAACCGCTTCTTTAGTTGTAGTTCCAATGATTGGGTCACCACCAATTCCAATAGCTGTTGTAATTCCCAATCCAGCTTTCGCTACTTGATCTGCTGCTTCATATGTTAATGTTCCTGATTTAGAAACAATTCCTATTTTTCCTTTCTTGAAAACGAATCCTGGCATAATACCTACTTTCGCTTCGTCCGCTGTGATAACACCTGGACAGTTAGGTCCGATCAATGTAGAATTAGAACCTTTCAAGTATTCTTTCACTTTAATCATGTCTCCCACAGGAATACCTTCCGTAATACAAACGATTACTTTGATACCTGCTTCTGCTGCTTCCATAATTGCATCTGCCGCAAAAGCTGGCGGTACAAAAATGATAGAAGTATCTGCTCCTGCTTTTTCAACAGCATCCGCAACCGTATTGAATACTGGACGATCCAAATGTGTCGTTCCACCTTTCCCTGGAGTAATTCCTCCCACTACATTCGTTCCGTATTCAATCATTTGGCCAGCATGGAAAGTACCTTCCTTACCAGTAAATCCTTGAACAATAATTTTTGAATTTTTATTTACAAGTACGCTCATCGTATATGGATTATTAGTTTTAATTAACGCCCCAAATTTAAGTTTTTGTATCGGCATTCACAACTATTAATGCACATTCATTCAAAAGTTTCTGAAAATAAAGGTAAAATGACCATCTTCTAAAGAGGCGTATATAAATTAAAAGGTGAAAAACTTCCTGTTAAGACTCTATTGTAATTCCTTCAATCATTATCTTTGTCACATGCAAAAGAAATGGTACGGAAAAGATTTCCGCTTAGGAATTATCGGCGGTGGTCAATTAGGTAGAATGCTGATTCAAGAAGCCATCAACTACGATGTCTATATTTATTCATTGGATCCTAATCCTGATGCGTCTTGTGCGCATTGTGCGAACGGCTTCACTGTGGGCTCTTTGAACGATTATGACGCTGTTTATCAGTTTGGTAAAAATATGGATGTCATTACCGTAGAAATTGAAAATGTGAATATCGAAGCCTTAGAGCAATTGGAAAAAGAAGGAAAGAAAGTTTTTCCTCAACCGCGTGTTTTAAGATTAATTAAAGACAAAGGATTACAAAAACAATTCTATCTCGACAACCAACTTCCCACTTCCTCCTTTCATTTCATCGAAAATAAAGACGAATTACAACAATATGTGTTCGAATTTCCATTAATGATGAAATTACGTACGGGCGGTTACGACGGGCGTGGTGTAACTCCAATTAGATCAGTAGATGATTTTGAAAACGCTTTTGAAGCACCCAGTATTCTTGAAAACATGATTGACTTTGACAAAGAATTGTCGGTGATTGTGGCACGAAATGAAAAAGGTGAAGTGAAAGCGTATCCAACGGTAGAATGTGAATTTAACCCAAAAGCGAATTTGGTAGAATTTCTATTTGCACCAGCTGCCATTTCGGAAAAAATAGAAGAAGAAGCACAAGCAATTGCGATAGAAGTGATTGAAAAATTAGACATGGTTGGCTTGTTAGCGGTGGAAATGTTCTTAACAAAGGAAGGCACTATTTTAATCAACGAAATTGCTCCTCGTCCACATAATAGCGGTCATCATACGATTGAATGTAACGTAACGTCGCAGTTTGAACAACATTTACGCAGTATTTTAAATCTACCGTTAGGAAGTACAAAAATTACCCGTGCTGGCGTAATGGTCAATTTATTGGGCGAAGAGAACTTCGAAGGAAAACCAATTTACCGCAATTTAGAAGAAGTGATGTCGTGGGAAGGTGTACATGCGCATATTTATGGAAAAGACACGATGAAACCGTATCGAAAAATGGGACATATTACCATTGCAGGAGACGATATAGAAAAAGTGAAGGTCTTAGGGTTAAAAGTTAAAAATACGGTTAAAGTAGAAGCGTAGATTTAGAATATAGCCGTAAAAGCTATCCTCTTTGGCGAATTACTTTATCTTTGGAATATTGAAATAAAAGTTATGGTAGGAATTATAATGGGAAGTAAATCAGATCTTCCAGTCATGAAGGCAGCAGTTGAAATGTTGGAGAAGTTTGGAATCCCTTACGAAGTCAATATTGTTTCAGCACATCGCACGCCTGAGTTAATGTTTGAGTATGCGAAAAACGCCCATAATCGAGGTGTGAAAGTTATCATCGCTGGTGCAGGTGGCGCCGCTCATCTTCCTGGTATGACGGCTTCATTAACACCCCTTCCAGTTATCGGTGTTCCGGTAAAATCAAGCAATTCAATTGATGGTTGGGACAGTATTCTATCGATTTTGCAAATGCCAAATGGAATTCCAGTAGCAACAGTTGCGTTAAATGCCTCCAAAAATGCGGGGATTTTAGCCGCTAAAATAATCGCTTCAAGTGATGCCATTCTTTTAGAAAAAATGACCGCATACATGGAAGAAATGAAAGAAGCGGTTTTAGAAAGTGGAAAGAATTTAGACATTCACTAAGTTTATACCTCAGTAATATAATTTATTTTTAATACATGTCGCATCATCCTGCCCTTCTCATTGTTTTTGGAATAACCGTATTGATTATGCTATTGTTGGACTTAGGAGTCTTCAATAAAAAGAGTCATACTATAGGAAATAAGGAAGCACTATCTTGGTCAATCGTTTGGATCACTGTCTCTATGATTTTTAGTGGAGTGATTTATTACACATATAACATTGAAGATTCACACGCCTTGGCTGTTGAGAAATTTTCACAATTTCAATCGGCTTATTGGATCGAAAAAGCACTGTCGATGGACAATCTATTTGTTTTCATCCTTGTTTTTAAAATGTTCAAAGTACCGTCACAGAACCAACATAAGATATTGTTTTGGGGTATTATCGGGGCGTTGATTTTTAGAGCAATATTCATCTTCGCTGGCGTTGGGCTAATTAAATTGACCTATTTACCTGAATTCTCTATCGGTACTTGGAATTTTGTTTTATCGAGTGATGCTGGAAGTGTCGCTGATTTTGCCACCAAGACATTTTATCGACCGAATGCTGTGCTATTTTTATTTGGGGTTTTCTTGTTGGTCGCTGGAATCAAGTCTTGGTTTGCTCATGGTCCAGAAGCGGAACAAAAAGACTACACCAAAAGTTTAGGCGCACGCATTGTCCATAAATTTTTTAAAGTAACACCTGAATTTGACGGAGATAAATTTTTCACTGTGAAGAACGGTATTAGAATGGCGACGCCGATGTTGGTGGTGATTATGGTCATTGAATTAACCGATTTACTATTTGCCGTCGATTCTATTCCTGCTATTTTTGCAATCGCTCCAGACGATCCTTATATTTTGTATTCTTCTAATATCTTTGCCGTACTAGGATTGCGCTCGCTGTATTTCCTTTTGGCGAATTTTATCGATTCATTTAGCAAGCTACATTACGGTTTAGCCATCGTCTTAAGTTTTATTGGACTAAAGATGATTATCTCTCCCTTTTATCACATTGAGGCAAGTCATTCATTAATTGTGGTGGCAGGCGTATTGCTTATCTCCGTTATTTATTCTATCTTATCCAATAAAAAAGCACACAATGATCATTAAATCAGCAAAATTCGTCGTTAGTAATTCACATGTAAAAGCTTGTCCGGAAACAGATAAAAAGGAATTTGCATTTATCGGTCGCTCAAATGTTGGTAAGTCGACGTTGATTAATATGTTAACGGGCGAAGCTAAATTAGCAAAGACATCTTCCACTCCAGGAAAGACACAACTGATTAACCATTTTGAAATAAATAATGAGTGGTGGATTGCCGATTTACCTGGTTATGGTTATGCAAAAGTTTCTAAGACACAACGGGAAAAGTTTGGCGATATGATCTCTAGTTTTCTTTTACATCGCGAAAATCTCATCACAACTTTTGTGTTAATTGATAGCCGTTTAGAGCCTCAAAAAATAGATTTGGAATTTATGAATTGGTGTGGAGAAAAAGGAATTTCGTTTTCGATAATATTTACAAAAATAGATAAACTATCACCTTCAGAACTACGTAGAAATTTACTTCGATACGAAAAAGAATTGCTTAAATATTGGGAGGAAATCCCGCCAGTTTTTACTACCTCAGGAACATCAACTATCGGTAAAGAAAATGTTTTAGATTATATTGAAAGTTTACTTTAATCCTCATTTTACAAATTAATTTCGTTTCTTTGAGAGATAGTCGTAAGAAGATAAAAAAGCAATTTTGCTTTAAAAAAGACGTTATAGAAGTGAATGACACCAGAAACATTAAGCTTAATGAATACACATACACAACGAAAATATAGAACGAGTATTCATTTACTATTATTTTTATCCATTGGTTTATTTTTTACCCAATGCCATCCCAATCGAAAGAATCCTATACCCAACATTCCTTTTGACATCACCATTAATTTAACACTTCCTTCCTATATCGATTTACAAAATGTAGGCAGTTATGCTTTTGTAGAAGGCGGAAGTAAAGGAATTATTGTTTATCGTATGAGTTATGATCAATTTGTAGCCTTTGATAGACACAATCCAACGGATGCAAGTTATGAATGTCCACAACAATTGACTCCAAGAGCCGATAATTTCTTAGAATTATCAGACACGTGTTCCAATGCTCGTTTTTCCTTATTAGACGGTGCGGCAATTGAAGGTTCAGATGTTGGCTTACGTCAATATATGACTGTTTATGATGGTGGAAATAATCTACGGATATATAACTAACCAAACTATCTTCAACGAATAACGTTATAATTTCGTTCCTCAGAAACAAAATCAAAGTTGTATACTAAATGAAAAGTATCGTGGAAAAACAGTTTAGATTGTGCTACTTATAGCCATTTCCCGAACAACTGCGTCATTTAAAATCAACAATTGGTAATCAAAAAATAAGGGTGTCGTGTATTTATATAGAAAAGTGTGTTTTCTATAAGTGATGTGGTAAATTAAAAAAGACTCAAAAGTGAGTGAGTGTCTTGATCAATAAAAAACAGATTGTTCTGCAGAATTGATGCGATTTCTCTTTTCAGTTTGTTTAATAGTCTTCTTTACTTGCTTAGACTGCGATTTCCAATATTGTTTTTTGGCAGCCTTTAAATACTTTTGGTCTTGTTTAAGGTTAAAATAGCGTTCTTTCTCAATTGTTTTAGCTGATTTAGTGCTGGTTTCCTTTGTGTTACCATCACCATCTCCGTAAGTTGCAGCTAAACAATTTTGGCTAAAAACAGCCATAATTAACATTAAAATAAACAAATAAGTGGTTTTCATGGTGCAAAGATACAACACAAATATAAGACGAATGTTAACAAACTGTTATTTTTTAAATTAATTTTACTTCTTGGCACACTTTAGATGTTATTCAGTGAACACCATCCATAACATATCAATTGGTTGACAAAAAAATAAAGTTTAGATGATTATTTCTTTAACAACATCATTAATTAGTGTACGGCTGAAGTAGGCGGATATTAGAACGGAATTTCTTCTTTCGTGATCATTAGAAGATAAGGGTCAAAATCTAGTTGGTAACGTTTTGTGTAAATTCCACTCTCTGTTTTTACCAAGCTCTGGTAAACAACCACATATTTGGATAATTGATTTTCCTTTAACACTTGCTCAATCTTAATGAAAACCTCATCACTGTAATTGCTTCTATCGTTGTGCACTATTTTACGTGTTAACTCTTTTAAAAGTACTTGAGTGTCAAGCGAACGTTTATAATAGGCGATCTGCATTATTTTTAGTGTATTATCCAGAAAAGCGTCTTTGTTACTAGCATTTTCTAAAGCGGCTTTGTAAATGATGTAAAATTGTAGCTCGTCTTGGGTTAAATAATCGCCGCCTAAAAAAGGTTGTTCAAAAATGTAAGTGGTATAATAGTTAATGTAGTCTTTATTGATATGATATGAATTTGTAAATTTCACATCTTCCAGTTCATTTTGTAGATTGATGTAAAAATCTCCAGATAAAATCTCAGCAGCGCTATCACCTTCTAGCGTAAATACATGACGTTCTAAATAAAGTATTTCTGAAGAATCATTTTGACAGACTATTTGTTGTAATTTAATCGCTTCTTCTAGATTAGGATCACGCTTCCCAATACGTTCTAACTGATATTTCTGTTCAAATAAAGAATCCAATCGTAAATAAGAAACAGGTTTGATTTTCACTGACTCACCATAACCAATAGGGTTATACGTCTTATTCTGAGATTTAAATTCTTTCTGAATCGTTTCTTCGATTAAGTTACGTCGGTCAATTTGTGTTGATTGAGGTGTTGGCTGAGGCGTATACCTTAAACCACAGGAAAATAACAATAAAAAAGAAGTGAATAAAAGAAGCGCTTTCATAGATATAACTTTACTCTCAAAAGTAATCAATTTATTTAATGAATAATTGAGAATGATAAATAGTTAATGTTTAATTACTAAGCCCAATATTCCTAAAAAACAAAAAAGACCGAATCTTTCGAAACGATCTTTAAAAAAATATTTACAAAAATTATTTTAGTTCACAAGAAACAGATTGACTGATAATCTTATAGTTTGTTTCTAGTTGATCACAGCTTTTCTTAGCGTCTGCCTTTGTTATGTCTTGCCAAGTTGGTGATAAAATTCCAGTTGGTGTACTTGTATCAGAAGTTCTACACTCACATGTCCAATCCTTTTTACAAGAAGATAATGCGAAAACAAATATTCCCATTACAGCAAATAATACTATTTTTTTCATAATGATATAATTTAAGGTGTAAACAAATATAACAAAATGATCAAATATTTCAAAACAATGTAATATAATAATTGAAAGAATTTTATTTAGTTCACAAGTTATTGCAGAACAAATTGATTTAGAGTAGTTTCATTATCACTAAAAGACTTGTCCACAACACTTTCTGTCTAATAATTAAGGGCGTTGTATATATTGTAGTACTATTCGATTCAGAGGTACATATAACCTTTATTACAAAAAAAAGACCGAATCTTTCGAAACGGTCTTCAATAAGAATTGTAAAAATTATTTTACTTCACAAGTAGAAGTTGTTAATGTAGCAAATTGATCACATGAAGTTGTAGCAGCTGATTTTGTAACATTCGTGTAGTTTCCAGCAACGTATTCTACACCTGCGTTTTCAGTTGATGATTTACAAACACACTTATAATCTTTTTTACAAGAAGTTAATCCTAAAGCAAAAACTCCTGCTACTGCTACTAATAATACTTTTTTCATAATAATTTTTTTTAAGTTATAATTCTCAAATATAACAAAAAATTTATTTTTAAAATAAAATAGACCAAATCTTTCGAAATGGTCTATTAAAAATAATTTATATAGATTATTTTAAAGAGCAGTTATTATCACCACCTACTTTCACTAACCCAACAGAAACAGCACCTGTACAAACACTCTTTGCTTCACTCTTTTTCTTATCTTTGATAGTGTAGGTTGTAACCTCTCCAGAATATTGACACTCACATGTCCAATCTTTTTTACATGAAGTTAATCCTAAAGTAAAAACTCCAGCTATAGCAACGAATAAAACTTTTTTCATAATTATATAATTTTAACATTAAAGGCAAAAATAACAAAAAATCTAATTAAAAAAAATAAAACTGAAATCATTCAATCATATATTTTTAATTCCTTTAATATTTTATAAACACATTCTTCGGTTCGGTAAAGAAACGCAACGCTTCCCAACCGCCCTCACGACCTACACCTGATTGTTTCACACCGCCAAATGGCGTACGTAAATCACGGACTAGCCAAGCGTTCACCCAAACGATTCCTGCTTCGATTTTATCAGCAACACCATGTGCTCTATTCAAATCTTTCGTCCAAATAGTGGCACTCAATCCATAATTGGTAGAATTGGCCATTGTTAAGACTTCTTCTTCTGTATCGAAAGGTGTTAATGTGGTCACAGGCCCAAAAATCTCTTCTTGGTTCGTGCGACAGTTGTATGATAAGTTCTCTATAACGGTAGGAGAAAGATAATAACCTTCGTTATACGGTGCGTCAAACTTCACTTCTTCGCCGCCAGCCAAAACGATGCCGCCTTCTTCTTTCGCTAAAGCGATATAGGATTTAACTTTTTCAAGATGTGGCTTTGAGACGAGTGCTCCAATTTGAGAATTGGGATCAGTGGGTGGTAAAACACGTAGTTTTTTTACTTTTGCCACAAATGCTTCTTTGAATTGTTCGTAGATACCACGTTGAATAAAGATACGCGAACCACACAAACAAATTTGTCCTTGATTCGAGAAAGAAGCAGTCACAACGCCACTAACCGTTTTGTCGAAATCACAATCATCAAAAATAATTGTTGGATTCTTTCCACCTAATTCAAGTGACAATTTCTTAAACATCGGTGCCGCAATACGCGAAATATCAGCGCCTGTTTTGGTTCCACCAGTAAACGAAATTGCCTTAATTTTTGGATGTTCCACAATCTCCGTTCCGATAGACGCTCCTGTTCCGTGAAGAATATTGAAAACACCTGCTGGTATTCCTGATTCTTTAATCGCTTCTCCTAATAAATACGCAGTGTATGGTGTTATTTCAGATGGTTTTGCAATGACACAGTTTCCTGCGGCTAAAGCCGGTGCGACTTTCCAGCTGAAAAGATAAAGCGGTAAATTCCACGGTGAAATACAACCAACAATTCCTATCGGTTTGCGAATCGTAAAGTTTATTCCTTCACCGACCATATAATGTGATTCGGAGGCAAAGTGTTGAATGCCTGTTCCGTAAAATTTAAAATTAGAAACCGCTCTTGGAATATCTACTTTTGCGGCTAAACTCAATGGTTTTCCATTGTCACGACTTTCTGCTTGGACAAATTGATCCATGCGTTTTTCGATTCCTTCTGCCAGTTTGATAAGCATCTCACCTCTTTTTTCAATTGAAAAATTCGACCAAATTGGAAATGCTCTTTCCGCTGCTTTCACCGCTAATTCCAAATCATCCAAGGTAGAATTCGGGATTTTTGAATACACTTTACCCGTTGCCGGTTCGTAATTATCGATATATTGACCTAGAACGGGCGCTGAATAAGCTCCATTGATGAAATTCTTTAATTCTTCCATTTTTTAATTCTTTTTGGATAAAAATGCCCAATAAGTTGAGCGATTAAGTGTATGTGTTGCTGCTTTCGGATAATAAGCTTTAAAACTAGCGGGGAATTTCGGTTTTTTACGTTTGTCCCATAAGGTTTTGTAGGCTAAGATGTTCTCTCCGGAAACTTCCATAAAATCAATCTGCTGCTTCGTATGTGTTCTCCAAAAGTAGTAGTTCGTATTGTTGTTTAAAAAGCTATTCCACTTTATTTTCTCCGAAATCAACCAGTTTTTCCATAAGGTATCAATGTCGATACGCAGTCCTGGTTCATTGAAATTTTTAATCAACGCATTTCGAACGCCATTATCGACAAAATAAAAAGTATGCGTTTTCTTCAATTCGTATTTGTTATCGTTATAGAAAGAAGGAATGCTGATTAATACAAATGACCGAACCAATAAATCAATATAGCGTTCCACCGTTTCATTATCCAAATCGGCATAGTCGCCAATCGCATTATACGAAAGTGGATTGCCCAATTCAAACGAAATATATTGTAACATTTTGCGGAGTTTTCCGCCTTTATTAATCCGTTCCGATGGATTGAGATTCGTGAAAATCGTTTTCTCGACAATCGCATTTAACTCCACTTCTGGTTGTTCACTTTCTAAAACTTGTGGATAATTTCCATAAATCAATCGTTTTTCGAGTTCTTTGTCAAACTGAACAATACCTGTTGCATTCGCTAATTCTTGAAATAACGGCGGATAAAGAGTGATAATTGCACCTTCTATTTTCAAAGCTTCTATCAATTCATCTATCATTAACGGGTCGAATGAACAACTCAAAATAACAGTATTTGTAAAATGACCGCCAAACAACACTAATTCCAAAATCTCTTGTAATTGTTCGATAGATTGTGCTTCTTTCAAGATGACATATTTCTCTTCACCAAATAGTTCTTTTAGACTATCAACAGAAAACGTTTTTAAAGTCGCTTTAATCTTTTTATCTTCACAATTGATAATTTTTACCGTCGAAAAAGTCTCAATTAACGAAGCAATATAGTTCGATTTCTGGGAATGTTTAGGCCCTTTTACGAGCAGTAATTTATTGGTTTTTAGTTTCTCTAATAACGAAGTGTCATAAATTCGCGATACCATAAATAGCTATTTTTCGTATAAAAATAATGAATTTTGCGAAGTTATGTCGTTTTACCGCATTTAATTGGAAATAAATTCCAATAATATTTTGACTATTTATTATTGAGTTTTGTCCTCCCCCTCCCCCTCCAAAGGGAAACGACAACGCTTTTGGGCACTTCAAAATGAAATTCAACTTACTAATTCAAAATTAATTTGCTTTTTATACGTATCCACACTTTTCACTAGAACCCTAACCTTATCGCCGAAATTAAATTCTTTTCCAGTTTTTGAGCCAATAATATAATAGTTGTCTAAGTCAAAATAGAAGCGATCTCCAGGAATCTCCGCAAGAGGAATCATTCCTTCGCAATAGTTTTCTGTGAGTTTGACAAATAATCCAAATTCTGCTAATCCCGAAACAGTTCCGTCAAATTCTTGCCCGACTTTATCTTTCATAAATAAGACTTGGAAATACTTGTTAGAATCACGTTCTGCTTCCACTGCTTTTCGTTCGTTACGTGAGATGAGTTTCGCAATATCACCTAATTCACTTCCGTATTTACGTGGCACATGCGTTAATTCATTTTGTAAAATTCGGTGTACCAATAAATCGGCATAACGTCTTATCGGTGACGTAAAGTGCGTGTAGTATTCAAAACCTAATCCGTAGTGACCTAAATTCGTCGTCTCGTAAGTCGCTTTTTCCATGGAACGAATCGCCATCGTTTGAATAATTCCGGCTTCGTTAGCATAACGAACATCTTCCAATAATTTGTTAAACGCCATGGCAATTTTATCAGGTTGAACGGTCTCTAAATCGTAACCAAACTTCTCGATAAAGGTTTTGAAAAGCAAAATTTTCTCCATCTTCGGCTTGTTGTGAACACGGTAAATAAACGGAATGACATCTTCTCCTTTTTTTCGTTTGCCAATATGTTCCGCCACTTTCCGATTGGCTAACAACATGAATTCTTCAATTAACTTATTGGCATCTTTCCCTACCTTCACATACGTTTTGATAGGATTTCCTTGAGCATCCAGTTCAAAGCGCATTTCCTCCGAATTAAAGTCAATCGCTCCTTTCTTCATGCGTTTATCGCGATAGATTTTGGCAATTTTATCCATGAAAAGAATTTCTTCTTCCAGTTCGTCTGCTTTTCCTTCGATGATTTCTTGTGCTTCTTCGTAGGCCATTCTTCGGTCGGAATGAATCACCGTTTTACCAAACCATTCGTTTTGAATAATACCTGAATCATTCATTTCAAAAACCGCAGAAAAACAGAATTTATCTTCGTTAGGACGTAAAGAACACGCCATATTGGAAAGCTGTTCGGGCAACATAGGAACAACACGATCGACCAAATAAACAGAGTTAGAGCGTATCAATGCTTCTCTATCAATGGCAGAACCCGGGCGCACATAATGCGAAACATCTGCAATATGAACACCTATTTCGTAATTTCCATTCGGCAATTTCTGGAAAGAAAGTGCATCATCGAAATCTTTTGCGTCTGCAGGGTCAATGGTAAATGTCAGTATATTTCTAAAGTCTCGTCGAGTAGCGACTTCATCAGGATTTAAAGCCATTCCGATTGTTTCCGCTTCTTCGATGACATCATCTGAGAATTTATATTCAATTCCACGATTGACTAAAATTGAAATCGCTTCATTATCATTCGCTGATTTCGATTGCAAAACTTCTACTACTTCACCAAAAGGACTGTTTGCACTTGCTGGCCAAGCCGTTATTTTCGCTAAAACTTTATCGTTGTTTCTGGCGCCGTTTAATTTTTCTTTTGGAATGAAAATATCGACTCTACTTCTCGGATTATCCGAAACAAAGAAGGCGTATTTCTCCTGAAGTTGAATCGTTCCAACGAATTGTGTTCGCTCTCTTTTTAATACTTCTAAGACAATTCCTTCTGGTTTTTCTTTTTTACTTCTACTGTTCAGAGAGATTCTAACAACATCGCCACTTAGCGCATGATTGATATTTTTCTGATGAATGAACACATCCTTATCGAGTTCTTCAACAATGACATAACCCGAACCACGTTGAGTAATTTCTAATTCACCTTCATAGACCTGAGAGTGTTGATTTCGCTTATAAACCCCATGACCGACTTCGCGTAAAAAGTCATTTTCAAGGAGGTTTTGGAGTATGTTAAAAACTGATTTTCGTAATTCGTTATCTTTTATAGAAAGTTGATTACAAACATCTTTATGGCTTAATATAGCCGTTGGGTTTTTGTCAAATAACGCTCGAATTATGTGTGTTAGGTCGTTTTTCTTTTTGCCTTTTGGCTTGTCTTTTTTATCTTTTTTTCTTGACATTCAATTGTATTTCTACTGCTAAAGTACGATGAATTTTTTAATGGTTAATGATGAATGGTTAATTGTTAATGGTGACAGCCTAAAAATTATCTTTTGCTAATATTTTCTTTTCTAGATTATATGAGTCCTGAATAGATTAAAAAACGCGAAGTGTAAAACTGTTTCTCACTTATTTACAAATTACGAATTGGCAAGATATATTTACCAATTCGTAATTCTTGATTTCTTATAGTTTCACTAATTTTTGAGTATTGTTTAGTTGGGCACCAAACATAACGGTATAAACACCTGCTTGTAAATCAATCATATCAACTGTCAGTAGTGTACTTGTTGTTAAAAACGATTTTACTAATTTTCCATTGATATCGTAAATAACAATTTGTTCAGGCGCATTGCTGAATGACATTGTTACGCTAGATGTTGTAGGATTTGGATAAATATTAGCCGTTATCATTTCTACATTAGATACTACTAAATGCTCATTATCATTCACTAAATCATAACGTGGGCCTTCTAAAACACCTCTCATAATTTCCACTTGTCCTTTTGTGAAAGAGTTTTGACACGTTTCAGCTGAATAATCCATGAAGTTTTCAATCATATCTGGTAAATCTCCAATTCCTGGTATATTGTCCACACATGTATTTTTTGAAGTGTCACAGTCTGATTGAGATTGGTCAGTTGCATTGGGCGTATCTTCTACACCATCGTCTTCACTACAATTTTGAGCATCTCCCCAAATATGACGTAGTCCTAAGTAATGTCCAACTTCGTGTGATACTGTTCTTCCTTTTACAATATATCCTTGATCGGCTAAAGGATTAGGATTGTTGCTACCAAATACTTTATGGCTAATCACTACGCCATCAGACATACCTGTCGTTGATCCGGCTGGCCAGTTTGGTAATCCCGCTGGAGGAGTAGCATAACCTAATAAAGCCGTTGTTTCTTGTCCACCAAAATTGATACTGATGTTACCTACCCAGATGTTTAGATATTTTGACTGATCCCAAGGGTCAATTCCACCATCAGCAGTTGATTTTATTTTTTCAATCGCTGTCATATCACCCGTCAAAAACCCCATAATATCCATAAAAGCAGTAGTTGTTGTTTGCGTTCTTGTGATTCCCGTAGTCGGGTTCCCATCTGGATCACGAGAAACAAGTACAAATCGAATTTTTGGACTTCCTGCTACAGGATTAAAAACACCACGCATGTTTACAGTGTCGGCATTCAAGCGATTGTAATCTTCATTTAGGACACGAATTTGGTCGTGTATTACACTATCAGCAAGATTCTCTTCTTCTTTATTGTAAACGACATGCACCACAACTGGAATCAAGTATTCACTCTTCGCTAAAAAAGAGTTTTTTCCTGCTGTTTTGGCATCTTGAAACTGCTGTTCATAGCGATCCATAAAAGTCGCGTCTTTCTGAGCTGCATATTGAACTGCTTCGTGCGAGAAGCATCTAACAATGTTTTGGCTAAATGAGAAATTTGCAATAACTAAGCCTGTAACTAGTAAAAAATGTTTCATAATTTTAAAGATTTGTGATAAAAATAGGGAAAATATTAATGGTTAATGACTGTACGGCGGAATATTCATTGCTAAAAGTTTTAAATAACTATTTTAGTGATAGAATTAAATAACAACTTGACACAGTTCATTGAACACTCCCAACACTCTCGAACACAACGCAAAAAGCCAATTATTACCCAGAACTCACATTAATAATTAAACCTTAATTATTAATTTAAAACTCTTCCTCCTCTTCTTCGCTAAAATCTTCTTTCGTATCTTCTTCAACTCTTTCAATTCTTCTAACACCTTCTATGAGTTCGAATTTCTGAACTAACGTTTCTAAGTGTTCTCTATCAAAAACGCGGACCTCTACTTCCCCTTCGAACAAACCATCTTTCGCTCTAAAGTAAATGGATTGCATGTCAACGTTTAGCTGATTTGATATGATTTCCGTAATTCTATTAACAATTCCAACGTCGTCAATACCAATTAATTTAAGTTTCACAAGATGTGCCTCTAGCTTCTGCTGCTTCCATTTTGCTTTGACACAACGGTACGCAAATCTTGACATTAAATCACTAATAACCTTACAGTTAGATCGATGAATTTTTATTCCTTCAGATTTAGTAATAAATCCGATAATTTCATCTCCTGGAATCGGACGACAACATTTCGCTAATTTGTATTGTATGTTCTTAAAGTCTTCACCAACAATTAGGATATCTTGTTTCGTGTCAATCTTTGAATAAACATCTAATTCAAGTCGATCTTTTGGTTTAAATGATTTTAAACCATATTCTAAGACGCCATTTTTATCTTCAATCTCACGAATTTTATTTAAATCAACTTTTCCTTTCGCGATACGAATATATAGCTCTGTTACTGAAGGCATCTCGAAAAATTCCTTTACCAAGTCAATGTTTTCCTGAATAACACGTAAGTTAAGTAGCTTTAATTTTCGTTCAAGAATTTCTTTTCCATCCAAAGCAATGACACGACGTTGGTCTTTTAATTCTTCTCGAATCTTATTCTTTGCTCTTGCAGAAGCAACCATTTTCATCCAATCATCCGTTGGCCTTTGCTTGTCAGATGTTATGATTTCGATCTGATCGCCATTGTGTAACTCATAACTTAAAGGAACTAATTTCATGTTCACTTTCGCACCAATACATTTATTCCCAATGTGGGTGTGGATGTCATAAGCAAAATCTAAAATAGTAGATCCCGTCGGTAAAACGCGCAAGTCACCTTTCGGTGTAAAGACATAAATTTCATCTGAAAACAAATTCATCTTGAACTCATTTACAAATTCAGTTGCACTTAAATCTTGGTTTTCAATCAAATCTCGTACTTCCGCTATCCAACGATCAAATTTACTGACAGAATCATCATGCTCTTTGTATTTATAGTGAGCCGCCAAACCTTTCTCAGCAACTTCATCCATTCGTTTGGTACGAATTTGTACTTCCACCCATTTTCCTTGAGGTGACATTACCGTCGTATGTAGGGATTCATAGCCATTTGCTCGAGGTGTAGAAACCCAATCTCTTAAACGATCTGGACTTGGTTGATAATAATCGGTAACAATAGAATATATTTTCCAGCAGTCTGTTTTTTCACTTTCTGGATTACTATCAACAATAATTCGAATCGCAAACAGGTCATACACTTCCTCAAAAGGAATTTCCTTAGTTTGCATCTTTTTCCAAATAGAAGCAACCGATTTGGTGCGAACTTTTATTTCATACTTATAACCTTCGTTGTCTAATGCTAATTTGATAGGATTTGTAAAACGACGAATAAAACGACTTCTGACATCTTTAGATGATTTCAGTTTGCTTTCCAACAAATCATAGGTATCAGGGTCGGTATATTTGAAGGCCAAATCGTCTAACTCACTTTTAATTGAATACAAACCAAGACGATGTGCCAAAGGTGCATATAGAAAACGGGTCTCAGAAGCAATCTTCAATTGTTTGTCTGGACGCATTCCTTCTAATGTTCGCATGTTATGCAAACGGTCTGCTAACTTAATCAATACCACACGGATATCATCCGAAATGGTCAAAATCATTTTTCTGAAATTCTCTGCTTGAAGAGACGCATTTTCGTCAAAAACTTCAGGGATTTTCGTCAGACCATCGATGATTTGTCGTTCCTTTTTACCGAATAACTCTTCGATATCATCTAAGGAAATGTGCGTGTCTTCTACCGTATCATGTAATAGGGCACAAATAACACTCGTTGTTCCAAGACCAATCTCTTTGGCGCAAATTTTCGCAACACTAATCGGATGAAAAATATAGGCTTCTCCACTTTTTCGACGCATGTCTTTATGCGCCTCTAACGCAACATCGAATGCTTTGCGAATTCGTTTTGTTTTATCAGGTGTCAAATTCCTTACAGAACGCAACAGTCCTTTAAAAGCAGCAAGTATTTCTTTACGTTCTTTCTCTAAATCTATTTCAGACATTGGAGTTATTTTTAAAAAACTCAGTTATTTTCTATCGAACAGATAATCTTGTTTACACTAAATGAATGAATAAACCTTCTTCTGTCTTTTCAACTTTCAGTAAATTATTCTTTGTCAAATGTTTCACACTTGTGTCCCAAACTTTATTACTAAAAGCTACATGTTCTTTCAGTTTATTCAAATCCATTTTCTTATGCTCTTCCATGATATCCATGATGGATTTTTCGTTTTCATCTAAATCAACTGTAATTAATTTTTCAGGACGCATTTGAGGGAAAAATAATACTTCTTGAATGGATGGATTATTCGTCAAAAACATTAACAAACGGTCCATTCCAACTCCTAGTCCACCTGTTGGAGGCATTCCGTATTCCATCGCGCGTAAAAAGTCTTGGTCGATAAACATGGCTTCATCGTCTCCTTTTTCGGACAAATTTAATTGTTCTTCAAAACGCTCTCGTTGATCGATTGGATCGTTTAACTCTGAATAGCAGTTCGCGATTTCTTTTCCACACACCATTAATTCAAAGCGCTCCGTCAAATTAGCATTTTCTCGATGTGATTTTGTAAGCGGTGACATCTCTTTCGGATAATCGATAATGAAAGTCGGTTGAACGTATTTTCCTTCACATTTCTCACCGAAGATTTCGTCAATCAATTTTCCAACACCCATCGTTTCATCTACAGGAATTCCCATTCCTTTCGCTGCTTCACGCAATTCAGTTTCTCCTTTTCCATTAATATCAAAACCGGTGAATTCAAGTATAGAATCACGCATTGAAATACGCTTGTAAGGCGCTTTAAAGTCAATTTCATGTTCGCCAAAAGTCGCTTTCGTCGTTCCATTAACAGCTAATGCACACGTTTCTAACAACTGCTCGGTGAAATCCATCATCCAATAGTAATCTTTGTAGGAAACGTAAATTTCCATCGCCGTAAACTCTGGATTATGCGTTCTGTCCATACCTTCGTTACGGAAGTTTTTAGAGAACTCATAAACACCATCAAAACCACCCACAATTAGACGTTTTAGATACAACTCATTTGCAATACGCAAATACAACGGCATGTCCAATGAATTGTGGTGCGTGATAAACGGTTTTGCCGCTGCACCACCCGGAATTGGTTGTAAAATAGGTGTCTCCACTTCCATGTAACCACGGTCGTTGAAGAAATTACGCATCGCGGTAAATAACTTGGTGCGCTTAATAAAAATATCTTTTACCTGAGGATTTACCACCAAATCAACATAACGCTGACGGTAACGCATTTCAGGATCTTTAAAGGCATCATGTACATTTCCCTCGTCATCTGTTTTAGCAGAAGGAAGCGGTTTTAATGATTTAGACAGCAATGTCAATTCCTGTACGTGAACAGAAATTTCACCGACTTGTGTTGTAAACAAATACCCTTTGATGCCGATAAAATCTCCAAGATCTAGTAATTTCTTGAAAACTTCATTGTACAATTCTTTATCTTCTCCAGGACAAATTTCGTCTCGGTTAATATACACTTGAATACGTCCAGCGCTATCTTGTAACTCAGCAAAAGAAGCTTTTCCCATGATTCGCTGACTCATCATTCGACCAGCAATACACACCTGTTTTCGGTCAACAAAATTCTCTTTTAACGAAGTGGATAAATCGGTTACTGGATAAAGTGCCGCTGGATAGGGCTCAATTCCTAAATCTCTTAATCTTTTAAGATTTTCTCTACGCTGAATTTCTTGACTTGACAGTTCTAAAATCATTATTTTTTGCTATTATTATTTTTAAAGAAACAAAGATACAATGATATTTTATTATCTGATAGGATTTAGATGTTCTTTGGACCTAGACGAACAAAAAAAATGATCACTGATGTTCTCGAAGTGTCATTTTTAGCTTGGCGTTAATTATTAGTTCCTGAGAATAAACTTTCAACTCATTACACACTATTCCTAACATCTCTGATTTCCAACTGCACACTTTCTTTTCCATTCCAACGATTCACGCTAATCGAATAAACGATATCTACTGGTTTTGCTTCCTCGATTTTTTGAAATTGTTCTAAGAAATTAAAGGCGATGCCATCTAATCTCACGGGAAAACCTTTTTGTTGAAACTCCATTTTTAAATGCACCTCTTTTAAAAACCGAAAGTCAGAAATATAAACGTTTTTCGTTATAAATACAGGGCGCATATTTCCTGGTCCATGCGGCTCCATTTGTTGTAATACCCGAACAAACTTGGGTAGTTTAGTCGGTGAAACATCCGTCGGGCTATAGACGTTACTAAAATCAATTTCTAAATCAATCGCCAATGTTGGAACACATAATTGATGGTCCATTTGCGCAGCTATTTCCTTGTCGAAAGTCTCTTTAAAAACGGCTAAACTTTCTTCTTTTAACGTCAATCCACAGGCAAAAGCGTGGCCACCAAATTGTTCTAAGTGATGACTGCATTTCACCAACGCTTCATATAAATTCACTTCAGGAATACTTCTCCCCGACCCTGTCAATTTACCGTTCGACTTCGTCAACACAATCGATGGACGGTAATTTTTCTCCACCAACCGAGAGGCAACAATACCAATCACGCCTTTTGACCAATTTTCGTCATACACGACATTGGTAAAATGTTGTTTTTCGTCCG
>JBEBRN010000017.1:0-46605 GCA_040394775.1 Taishania pollutisoli | reverse complement strand
TTTGTATTATTGTGATATGGAAGTGGTTATCAGGCTAGCGAAGCTTTTGTTCAACGAGTGGCTAAACGCAATTGGGTAAACATCCATTATACCCTTGCTAGTTAACTTATTAGCAATCAATGACAAACCCGTTTTTAATCGTTTACCATTCATATCTGATATTTCAAAAGTAGAATAATTCATGTCGTTTTTCTTTTGTTGGTGTAAATATATAAAATATCGTTAAATATCCAACAAATCCATCGGACTTTTTAGTTGATCCATTCCTTTAGTCGTAATGTGTGTGTAAATTTCCGTCGTCTTGCTACTCGAATGACCTAACAACGATTGGATGTAACGCAAATTAGTGCCATGTTCAAGTAAGTGTGTCGCAAAACTATGCCGTAAGGTGTGAACAGTTACTTGTTTTTGAATGCCTGCTTTTAAAACAGCAATTTTCAATATATTTTGAATGCTACTACTGGAATAAATTCCACCTGTTTGTCCTTCAAATAAATAGACTTTTGGTTTGTACTCCAAAAAATACTTTCTTAAAAGTGTTAACGTTTTTAATGACAAAATGGTGTACCTATCTTTTTTTCCTTTTGCTTGCTCCACCCGAATTTGCATACGTTTGGAGTCTATATCTTTGATTTTTAGATTTATGCATTCCGAAATCCGCAAGCCAGCAGAGTAAATGACCATCAAAATGGCTTTGTGCTTAATGTTCTCGACAGCCTTTAATACGCGGATGATTTCTTCCTCACTCATCACTACTGGAAGCGACTTTTCTTTTTTCGGTCGGTCGATGAAATAGGTTTTGCGTTGTCCGCCCAACACCCGTTCATAATAGAATTTAATTGCATTAATCGCTTGATTCTGATAGGAAGTAGATACCTTGCGCTCCATCACTAAATGGCGGAGAAAAGATCGGATGTGTCCTTCATTTAAGCGCTCGATATCAATGGTGTGATGGTAATTTAAATAATCTTCCAAGGCGTTTTTGTACGTCTTTTCTGTGCTTTCACTGTAACGTAGCTCTTTGATTTTTAAAAGAAAATCTTCAGGACATCTTTTATAATTCGGAATATCAAAAGCCGAAATTCGTTTCACCTTCTGCTCTTCTTCCTCCTCAACTTGTGAAATGATTTTCAAACCAAGACTTTGAATAAACTCTTGAATTTGCGTTAAAAACACATCAGAATAAGGAATCGACCACCATTTATTCTTAGCATCCCAAGAATGATACGGGATTTTCTTGATGAAACTCATCAACTGTAAATTAAAACCAAAAACAATTCGAATGCGTTTCGTTTGTGTTTGAATCAGTAATACTTCACCTCTATTCTTAACGATGTTTTGATTCGGATCCTGAAAATTGGTGGACTCAGATAGATGTTCCGTTAATTGATGGATGCGATTTCCGAAATACGATTGAATACGTTCTAAATTACCTGGATAATTAGGAATCACCCAATGAAAATGAATTTTATCCCATTTAGAATATAGGATAGTACGGATAAACTGAATGTCATTTTCATTTTTAGGAAGTTTTAAAAGAATCTTACGTTCAAATACATCGAGCTTTATTTCCATTTTCTGAGAAAGTGGAGTAGTATTTCCAGTGTTTAGTTGGTTCTGAATAGTCATGTCTGTAAGTTTTCTATTCAAGTTAAGAAAAAATAAGACTACTTTCCAACAAAAAGTTGTGTTTATTTTCGATTTTGGACGGCTTTACGTAATACGAATTCTATGGAAACTAAATAATGAAGCTAAAATTAGAATTCATTACATCTACTTAATACTCCAATTTTCACATATTGAATTTACTGTAAGCTCGCGTTAACTTCTTTATATCCAAAAAAAATCCCACACCAATTGCAACCCCAAAAAGAGGAGAAATTCAACAAACAATAAAAACTAGCATTTTAAGCGTAAATTTCCTTTAGCTTTTTAGACATGTAATTGAACAAGTTGCTCAATGGTTTTTCGACCATCATCTTTAGGAACATATTCACTTCACCATCGAACTCGATAAAACCTTCTGTTTGTGAAGCATCTACTTCATTCAAGTTGATGTTTAATTTGAAAGGAAACGGTGTTTTTTCACCTGATTTAAGATGTAGAACATTACCTGTAACGCCGTCTTGAACGAGCGAAATTTGAAAACCACCTTGTACTTTAAAAGAGCATTCTGTCGCATCCGATTTAAAATCAGAAACATGATCTTGTGGTAAAATCTGATGGATATTTGCTGGATTTTTTAAAAATTCAATTAGTACTGCAGGAGCTGCATTGACTATTACTTTTTCGCTTTCTAATTTCATCTTAATAGGTTATTTCATCCAGTTTTCTGGATCGTTTTTCCATTCTCTTAATGTCGACAATTGATCCGCAGTAATGTAGTTTTTGTCCATTGCAACGTCCAATAAATATTCGTAGTTTGTTAAAGTTCTGTAGGAACAGTTTGCTTGTTCAAAGTTATTTTGAGCCACATCAAATCCGTAGGTGAATATCGCTACTAATCCTTTGACATTTAAATTCGCTGCTCTCAAATCTTCTACTGCTTTCAAGCTACTTCCACCTGTGGAGATTAAATCTTCAATTACTACTACCGATTGTCCTTCTTTGTAATCACCTTCGATAATATTACCCAAACCGTGTCCTTTAGCCGAACTACGAACGTATACAAACGGCAGCCCCAACTCTTGCGCTACTAAAGCACCATGAGCAATACCACCAGTAGCAACACCAGCAATAATATCAGGCTTTCCGAAAGTGTCTTCAATTTTTGCTGAAAAACATTGACGTATATACGTACGTATGGGAGGATAAGATAGAATTTTTCTATTATCACAATAAATAGGCGATTTAATACCTGATGCCCATGTGAAAGGATTGTCAGGTTGTAACTTAATTGCTTTTATTTGTAATAAAAATTCCGCAACTTTGAGGGCTGTATTATCTTTAATCATGACGCAAATGTACAAAGTTTTTATTCAAAATAATTCAATATCTTTCATTGACCCGAATCATGTTATGGATTTGGATGGTATTTTTCTTTTCGAACAGTCTGCTATTCCGCGTAAATCCGATATTTTTGAGCTTTTAAAATTTCAAACAAATCCGCTGAAATTTTATGTAATTGGTGATAAACCAGCACATATTATGGAAACATTTTTTGCTGATTTCGAGCAAGTGCAAGCAGCTGGCGGAATTGTAGAATGCGATGGTAAAATTTTACTCATTCATCGTCATGGAAAATGGGATTTACCAAAAGGGAAAATCGAAACGGGTGAATCAACTGAAGAAGCGGCTATCCGTGAAATTACGGAAGAAACAGGAGTTACTAATCTAGCAATTATTGGTCGATTAGAAAATACGTTTCACACCTATAATACGTACGGTCCCGATTCGATCAAAAAGACAGCTTGGTTTGTTCTGAAAACCGACACAATTCAAGAAGGTCGTCCACAGAATGAAGAAGGAATCACCGATGTGAAATGGGTCGATAAGACAGAGCTGATGAATTACTTAAAAGATTCGTATGACAGTTTGAAAGATGTCGTAAAAGAGTATTTGAAATAGTTAAAGCTGCTTTTTAAGGTAGTTTTAAAATACAATCCATTACGTATTTTTTGTCTTCTGAATCCCATCTAAATCGAACGATATCATCTTTTTTATACTCATTTTTAGGTAGAATAAAAAGAATGTCTAATTGTGTTGTGCCATCGCTATTAGTAATCACTCGAGTTTGTGAACTTGCTTGAATGGACATTACTTTCGAGGATGAATATAAGGTGAATTCGGATGCAGCTACATTGGAAAATTGTTCTTTCGGAATGTTGATACCAAGTATAGATACTGGAACGATGACTTTATCATCATATTTAGAAAAATCAACTGCTCCCAATAAAGCTTCCTCTGCTTTAAAATTACTCATTTTGAAGAAATAACTTTTATAAGAAGAAATGGAAGATTCGTATTGTGTAATGGGTTTTGGTTCCACTTTTTCCATTAACTCGACATTAAAATCAAGGTTTAATGTATTGGACGATAATTGGTCGTAAAAAACGGCTTTAATTAAGTAATGCCCAAGAGCTGTCCCAGGACGGAAGCCCAATGTTAAAGTCAAATTCTTCAAACTAAATTGATCAAATACGGCATCGTCTCCCATGAATTTATCTGCATGACCAACCGTGTCTCCCTCTGAATTGAAAATGGTTACACGGATGTTCGGATGGTAATTTCCATTCTCGTCCACTGCATAACCTTTAGGCTTTACTAATCTTATTTTAAAAGATGATTCTATTGGTAATTGATTACTTGTCCAAGTATTATCATCTAATTCTACTTCTATTTCCTTCCCTGAAATACCATTCTCATGATATTGAATTCCTGTGAATGGTAGTATTTGTGTGTTTTGTGCGATTAAACAATTAAGTGCTAGAATAAGTGTACTGGTTAGTAATAATTTCATTTTGTTTTTTTGGCAAAGATAAAATAAACGTACAAATTTTGTATTACGCAAAATTTCGTATTTGTTGAAAGGCTTGTATTGTCCTGAAATAGTCTCACTGATTCTTACTATTGATGGAATTATTCGTCAATAAGCAAATTCATTCGTCATTTATACAAGAGATATTCAAAAAAATAGCAAGATATTAACCGTTTATACTTTTGTTGTTGAAAGTAGCTGATATTTTTAACGATATTTGGAACCTAAAAATTCGTCAATTGAAAGCACACTTATTCTTCGTATTCTTGTTCATTTTTGGTATTGGATTTGGCCAGCAACTTGAAATTAAAGGTAAATTAGTCGATACCGTTTCTGAAAAAGGGTTAAAAAACGCCGTTTTATATTTAGTCAATGTGGATGATTCACTTATCGTTGATCGAAAGGTAACGGGCGAAGATGGAATGTTTGACATTATCCAACCTTTAGGAAATTATCAACTGTTTATTTCACATCCAGATTTTACGGAACGAGAGTTTTACTTCATTGCTTCGGATGATAATCACTTTTTTGATTTAGGTGAATTCTCGCTTCCAGATAAAAGTTCGGTTATTGATGGTGTGACTATTTTCGCTTACAAAGAACCAATTTACTATAAAGGTGACACGTTAATCTATGTGGCCGATTCATTCAAAACGAAAGAAAATGCGCTTGTTGAAGACTTATTAAAGAAACTACCTGGTATTGAGGTCGATAAAGATGGTAAAATCAAAGCGCAAGGAAAAGATGTGTCGCGTGTCTTAGTCGATGGTGATGAGTTTTTTGGTACCGACCCCACAATGGCGACACGGAATCTTACTGCAAATAGTATTGAGAATGTGAAGGTCTATGAAAAAGAAACTACGGATGCTGCTGCAGGTGATGAAAAAATTCAAGTAGTCGATTTGACACTAAAAGATGATGCGAAGAAAGGGTATTTCGGTAAGGCTAGCTTTGCCAATGATTTTCAGCGGTATTATGAAGGTGAAGGATTGTTTAATTATTTCACACCTAAGTTGAAATTTTCTACCTACGTTCTTGCAACTAACACCACAAAAACAAGTTTAGCGTGGCGAGATGCGAATCAATTCGGGATTGAATTGTCCAATACGCGTACCTATGATGAAGAAACAGATAGTTATGAGGTGAATGAAAATGTCGTGAGTAGTGATGGTTACCCACAACTATGGAAAGCAGGTGCCTTTTTTCAAGATAAGATAACTGACAAGTTCAAACTTGGTGCAAATTATACCTACACGAATTATCGCGTTCAAAAAGGAGAGGAGCGCTTTTCTCAGTACTTTTTAGAAGATACGGTCTATTATAACCGCAACAAGGAAGCATCTGATTTACAGCATCAAAAGCACGAATTGAATGTTAATTTAAAATGGGATATTGACTCCACTCAATCGCTTGAGATTATTCCAAGATTTAATTATTTTGAAACAGCAGAACAAGCGACTTCATTACAACAGTATATCAATGCTGAGGATACCATCATGCGAAATGGTGATTCACGAAAAGCGTATGAACAGAGTGGTAGCAACATTAAAACGAAAGTTACTTACATCAAGAATTTTGCTAAGAAAGGGCGTAAATTGATGTTTGTCGATAATTTCACACTTGACCAATTCAATAAAGGCACTGATTTATACTACGAAGATGAATTGCCAGTTTACGGAATGACCACCAATCTTATTGATCAAAGAAAAGATGAAGATAGAACGATTTTATCCAATCTATTACTGGCACGTTATACTGAACCGTTAGGGAAGAAATGGGCATTGGAATTTAGCTATGAAAATTTCAATATTAAAAACGACAGAACCAACAATTCGTATAACAGTAACAACGGTGCTTATGACCAATTGGATTCATTGACAACCAATGATTTTAATTCGACGAAGTTCCAAAACATTGTCGGCGTGGCAGGAATTTACAATCACAAAAAAATCATGTTTACGATGGGTTCCAGAGTGAGAAACGTTTTGGTGGATAATGAGAACATATTAGTAAATGCCCACATCAATCAAAATATCACGAGCTTCCTACCTTATTTGCAGTTTGTGTATAAATTTTCGGTAGCTTCTAAGATTGATTTTAATACGAGAGTTTATTCAACGCTCCCAAGTATCAATCAATTACAACCCGTTTATGACAATGAAAATCCAAATAGAATTCAGATAGGTAACGACGAATTATTACCGACATATACCGTTAATTCTGCTTTGCAATACAACAATTACATGCCGATTTCGGGTATTTGGATTTATGCAGGCGCACGAACACGTTACACGAAAAATGATTTTGCTCAGAACATCACGTATGATAATTTAGGACGAAGTATATCGCAATATAAAAACATCGATATGTTCAACTTCTTAAGCTTCTATGGTGCTTTTGGATTTCCACTTTTCAAAAAAGTATTCTACATTTCACCGAGATTCCAATACATGTACAATGTCTCTTATAGTTTTATCAATAATGAGTTGATAAAGAACGTTGGAAGTACACCAGGAGCAGAATTAGAACTTAGCTTAGAGTTGGATAAAATTAGTGCTGATATCAGTTTTGGTTACCAAAATAATAGCATTAAAAATAAGATTAATGCGCAATCCAATCAGAAAAATGATATTTATCGATTAACGTTTGACTTCAGTTATGAGATGCCGTTGAAGTTTATTGTGGAAACGGATTTTAATTATTACTCGATGAAAGGTCTAACAGCGGATTACAATAACAATTACTTTATTTGGAATGCCTCTATCGGAAAGAAATTCCTGAAACAAGATCAGCTACGAATTGATTTAATCGCCAATGACATGTTAAATCAAAACAAAAGCATTAGCCGTATCAACTCTATCAATGTTATTACCGATGTTAAGAAGTTGATTATCACCCGCTATTTCTTATTTAAATTAACATACCAATTCAAATCTATTGGTAAAAAAGCCACTAAAAATGAAAAATAAACATATCATCTATCTGCTGGCCGTATTCTTTAGTTGGAATGCATACGGACAAATCACGGAAGGTTCTATTCGTTATGAACGCCGTATGAATCTTTTTAAAAAATATCCAGACAAGAACACACAAAAATGGATAGGTGAAAAGAACAGATACAGCTATGACCATTATATGCTGTACTTCAACGAAGATAAATCGGTTTTTATTCCGGATGAAAATGACGCACCTAAAGAAGGAATGATGGTGTGGTTGGTGCAACAGCACTCTGCTATACAGAATTTGAAAGACAAGCAAAATGTGACCTTAATAAATGTGATTGGACAAGTGATTGTTGTGGAAGATTCCCTTCGACCACGTTTGTGGAAATATACCGGTAAAACGCGAACCATATTGGATTATGAATGTCCTCAGGTGTTGTTGACATTAAATGATAGCGTTACACTATACGCATGGTTTACGCCCGATATCATTCCACAAGTTGGACCCGAGAACTTTTGGGGGCTTCCAGGGGCTATTTTAGGTGTCGCAAGTGAAGATGGAGGTATTACCTATTTTGCTACAGAAGTGGTTACCAAAACTGTTGAGTGGGAAAAAGTGACACCAAAATACAGCGATAAAAAAGCCACTAATTTTGCGGCACTTCGAGAACGAATGATCAATGAGTTTGGGAAACGAGAAGAAGCGAAACCATTGATTGATGAATTTATGATTTGGCAATATTATTGAGATTTTAGTTGTTAAACGTTTTTGATAAACCATTGATTAATAGCATTTTAATTTTTTAAATTGTTATTAATTATCAATAGTTCATTTTTCATTCATTTTTTATTTGTAATTTGATACCGTCAACTAATACTAAAAAACGTATGTGTGTAGCCATAACAGAAGGTATTTCAATTCGAGTAAAGAATAACTTTGTAGAAGAATATTCTAATATCGACAACCACAAATTCTTTTTCAAATACACCATTGAAATCGAAAATAAAAGCCGTTTTTCAGTGCAACTTTTGCGACGTGATTGGTATATATTTGATAGCCTTAACTTACCTAAAATTGTTTCTGGCGTAGGGGTGATTGGTAAACAACCTATTCTAAAACCTGGAGAATCCTACACCTACAGTAGCGGTTGTGAAATTAATTCTGAGATAGGCTACATGACAGGACATTACACCTTTTTAAACATCGAAACTAAAACCGAATTTCCGGCATTGATTCCTCGTTTTGATTTGTATTTTCCAGCGGTGTTGAATTAAATTTCAGATTATTCTTCAAAATAATCACGTTATTTATCTTACCTAAAGTAGTATATTGAGAATTAGCCTTGAACATATTATACCCACAGTAAAAATTTTCACTAATAAAGTTGGGTATCGTTATGGCTATCAGGGCTCAGAGAAGGACGACCAAATTAAGGGTAAAGGAAATAGTTACACTACTTTCTTTAGACAACTTGACCCACGTTTAGGGCGTTGGATTTCAATTGATCCTAAAAAAAATGCTTGGGAAAGTCCTTATGTAAGTATGGGGAATAATCCAATTTGGTACAATGACCCACTAGGAGACGTATTTAAAATTGGAACTAAAGATAAACAAGCTAAAAAAGATGTTCAATCTATAGTGAAAAATAAAAATAAAGATTATATAAAGTTTAATAACGAAAGCGGTGAAGTATCACTAGATTTTGGAAATTTAAAACAATCGAAAATTGATAAAATTTTAAAGAAAGATGAAGGATTAAACACAATTAATGGTTTAAGTAATGCTACTGATAATAATGGAAAAGATTTAAATTTTTATTATGGAACAGAAGGTTTGACTGGAATTGGTTTAGAAAATCCTGAAAAACAAAAAAGCATAGCAGATTATTATTCTAATATATCTAATTTACAGTTCAAAGGGAATCCTGTTTCTGATGATTTTGGTGGTTATCCTAATCTTTCTGCTTTTGTATTAAGTGCCTCTACAACACCATATGGAAATGGAAAATATGGATTAAAGCCATTGGATAATTTTGATGGAAAAGTATTTTTTGCAAAAGGTGAATTTAAACAATTTTTCACTGAAAGCATAGATGCACCTGGAAAAATCATAAAAAATAGAACTTTAATAGGAACTAAACGAGATAAAATTGTGATACATGAATTACGAGAAATATTATTTAGAACACGTGATATGCTAGATTATGAAAAAGCTCACGACAAGGCAGGTGGTTTTTCAGGAGTTGGGGGTGAAGGAGGTAGATTTTTTCCATATTAAATTAAATAATGAAAATATTTTTAATCATCTTTATCCTTTTTTTCACATCTAAAAACATAATGTGTCAATTAATACAAAATGATGATTATGTAAATATTTCGGTTTGGTATATAAAAGATATTCAAAGTGTTTTGTTTTTAATTGAAAACAAATCTGATTCGACTCTATTATTTAATGATAAACAATTAGAAAAATATCTTATTAGAGATTCCTCTATTGGAGTTGACTTGAGCCTTGTGAATACAAGCCCTCTGAATATTATTCAACCACAATTATCTACTTTGTTAAATTTTAAGAGATTAAACCCAAAAGAAAAATTTGTCTTAGCTATTTATAATATAAATAACATTGAAGATATTATTTATTTTTGGATAGCTATTCATTTTGTAGTGATACCTAATAATGCTATAATATGTGATGGTATTAGAAGTGGGGATTTGATTAGTAGAAGTAAAAAATCTAAGTGGGATTTTCCAACAAAAATTCACATTGTAGAAAAAGAAATTTATTTTACACAACAAGAAAACACAAAGATTTGGAATGGTTGTACCGATGAATAACCACCGCCCCAACATCATCGCTTTTCAATGTTAAAGACTTCGTTCTACCTCTTAATCTTAAAAAACTTATTAACAATACAATCAGTTAATAATCAACATCTTACTATTTTTACTTTTTCCTCTATCTCCCCTAAATACAGGTGTTTAAGTGGGGTTTGAGTTTTGTTTTTTCGGGGCTTTTTAGGTTTTTTATAGTTTTAAATTTCGGGGCTTTTTTCTTGTAAAAACTGTTTTTTCTCTTACTTTCTTTTTGAGCGTTTCACATTTTCCTATCCGTTAAAACAAGTGAGTTTAATCATACTCACCGAACATGACTCATCACTATTCCAATCAAAACACCTAATTTCGCGTATTATTTTCATGGTATGGTTTTTGGCTTTGACCAATTAATCAATTAATTCAATATTATGAAAAAGTTATTTTACATGATGGTTTTAGTACTCATAAGCAGTACTTTCACTTTCGCTTCTGATTTATTTTTAACTGTAAATAGAAGTCAGCAGGTAGTTGTTGAAGTCAACAATCAAAAACAGACGAATAAGCAAAATAGCTTTAAGTTTTACAATTTATCAGGAGGTAATACCTTTGTGAAAATCTATGATAAATGGACAGGTATGACACTTTTTCAGAATACGGTAAGCATTCCTGTTAATTATTTGGTTACCGCTGAACTGGATAATTTTGGGAATATGAATATTTTGTCTAGTCAACCATTATACGGAAATCAAAATACCGTTGGAACTGTCAATTATGGTAATAATTGCGATGACGATTATGATAATAATTATGGAAATAATAATGGTTATGGTAATAACAAAGGGCATCACAACCAGAATGGAAATTACAATCAAAACAACAAGAAGAACAAGTATTTTGATCAGTTTCTAGCACAATTAAAAGACGAGAGTTTTGATAGTAATAGACTGAAAACAGCGAAGAGCTATTTGCTTCAAAATAAGATTTCTGCTGAGCAAGTTAAACAAATAGCCGAGCTATTTAGTTTTGACAGTTATCGTTTAGATTGGGCGAAAGCAGCCTATAGTAATTGTTATGATAAAGGAAATTACTTTCTCTTAAAAAGTGTATTTAGTTTCGATGCAAATTATAATAGTCTCGTGGATTATATTTCAAAACAATAATTTATTCTTTTAGAGGAAAGGTGAGCAATTTTGTTCACCTTTTTTTGTGGCAAGAAAAATGATTAGTTATTCAATCTTTTTGAAATTCTCCGCTTCTTTCGTGGCAAAAATACTCACCACTAAAATCTGAAAAGCATGGTACAACATCAGTGGTAACAGTATAATTCCAACGATACTCGTATGTCCAAATAACGCTTCAGAAAAAACAGTTCCATGAATGAGTGATTTTTTAGTACCACAATATTTGACCGTTATACTATCCGCATGATTAAATTTCATTCGTTTTGAGATCCAACCAGTGATAGTATACATCGTAAAAAACAATCCAGCGACAACGATGAAAATAATCATTAAATTCTTTGCGGATACACTGGCGAAAACTTTGTCTTCAAAAGAATGAACAAAACTCTTATAGATAATCAGAAGGACGATTAATTTATCAAATATATCTTGACTACGCTTGTTCTTTCGAGCAAATTCACCAAAATATTTACGTAACAATAAGCCTAAGGTTAACGGAATTACGATTTCTGAAAACAGTTGCCAATATATGTCGGAAAAGTTATATTCTACATCTGCTTGTTGTGTGAAAAATTTCATCCAAAGTGGCGTAAATAAAATACCGATTATTCCTGAAATACTAGCGTTAAATATTGCCGCAGGAAGATTACCTTTTGCCAAAGAAACCATTACAACAGAAGAGGAAACGGCAGATGGGAGTGCCGCTAGAAATAAAAAGGCGAGCCATAAAATTTCATGTGGTGAATCTTTGAAAAAAGGGTAGAAGAGGAGGATAATAGAAGGAAATAATAAAAATGAACTTGCTTGCACCACTAAATGCAATTTCCAATTACTCAATCCACTTTTTGTCGCTTCAGTACTTAAACTTAAGCCATAAAAGAAGAAAATAAGTGCTATTCCCATGCTTCCAATTAGATCAATAGGAATAAAGCTATCATGTGTTCCTGCTTGTGGGAAGAAATAGGCTATGAGTATTGTTAGGGCAATGGCAATTACAAATGTATTGATTTTAAAACGCTTAAGCATATTACAAAGATAAGGAGTATAATTGTTTTTGAAAAAGATTAAATGATTCTACTTATAATGTGAGCTATCCATCCTTTACGAATGATTACTGCTGTGACAAAAAAAGAAGGGGTATGAAATTTAACACAATAATGAAATTAAATTTTAATTATTAGCCGATGAACCCACTAATTATTGTATTTTTGCCTCCCGTAGTTACAATATAAAATTATGTCAAATTCTACCAAATATGTATTTGTAACCGGGGGAGTCGCTTCTTCTTTGGGAAAAGGTATCATTTCAGCCTCATTAGCTAAATTGTTACAGGCTCGCGGTTATTCAACAACCATTCAAAAATTAGATCCTTACATCAATATCGATCCAGGAACATTAAACCCTTATGAGCACGGCGAATGCTATGTTACAGAAGATGGTGCCGAGACCGATTTAGACTTGGGACATTACGAACGCTTTTTAAATGTACCCACTTCTCAAGCGAACAGTGTCACTACAGGAAGAGTGTATCAATCGGTTATCAATAAAGAGCGACGAGGAGATTATTTAGGGAAAACGGTACAGATTATTCCTCATATTACAGACGAAATAAAAGAGCGAATCCAATTTTTAGGAAAGGATAAAAAATATGACATTGTCATTACTGAAATTGGTGGAACAGTAGGTGATATTGAATCACTTCCTTTCGTAGAAGCCATCCGTCAGATGATGTGGGAATTTGATAATGACTGTTGTTCTATCCATCTTACATTAGTGCCTTATTTGGCTGCTGCAGGTGAATTGAAGACGAAGCCTACCCAACACTCTGTAAAACAATTTCTGGAGCTAGGCGTTCAACCAGACATCTTAGTTTGCCGTACAGAGCATGAGTTGGATTTCACTCTACGTAAAAAGATTGCTAAATTCTGTAATGTATCTGTGAATGCTGTAATAGAAGCACGTGATGCAAAAACGATTTATGATGTTCCAATGCTTATGTTAGCAGAGGAATTGGATAAAGTGGTATTGGAAAAATTAGGATTATCTACAAAGACAGTTCCTGATTTAGAGTCATGGAAAACCTTTTTAGATCGAGTTAATAATCCCATTCATGAAGTAAATATTGGATTAGTAGGTAAATACGTTGAATTAAAAGATGCCTATAAGTCTATTTCTGAATCATTCATTCATGCTGGAGCAAAAAATGAATGTAGAGTTAATGTAAAATGGATTCATTCAGAGAAATTAAATAATGAAAATATCGCCACTGAATTGGGAGGATTAGATGGTATTCTAGTAGCACCAGGTTTTGGGTCGAGAGGAACTAATGGAAAAATGGAAGCTGTTCGTTTTGCCAGAGAAAATAATATTCCCTTCTTCGGTATTTGTCTAGGAATGCAATGTGCTGTTATCGAGTTCGCAAGGAATGTTTTGGGATTAGACGATGCACATACGACTGAAATATCAGAGGATTGTAAAAATCCCGTTATCAGTTTGATGGAAGAGCAGAAAGATATCGCCAATTTTGGAGGTACCATGCGATTAGGATCCTTTAAATGTAAATTAAAGCCAAATTCTAACGTGTTTCAGGCCTACAACTCGGATATAATAACAGAAAGACACCGTCATAGATACGAGTTTAATAATAGCTATTTAGAGCAATTTGAGAAAAATGGAATGATCGCTACTGGCGTGAATCCAGATACAGGATTGGTCGAAATTGTTGAAATCCCTTCTCACCCTTGGTTTGTAGGAACTCAATTTCACCCAGAGTATAAAAGTACTGTTGCAAACCCACATCCGTTGTTTGTAGCATTTATAAAAGCATCAATAGAAAATAAAAAATAAGGTATGGATAAAAATAAACTGATTGGATTAGGTTTAATAGGATTTATATTAGTTGCAATTGGTATTTTAAACAAGAAAGAGGTTGAAAATACAAGAGCAACAACTACTCCAAAAAGCGAAAAAATCGATCGAAAAGAGGAGGGAAAATCGAGTACATCTGAGACGGCTACTTATAAAGCTCCAGTAGAAAATACAGAAACGGAGCAAGTAAAAAAAGTAAAAGAAGAGATCGTTAAGCTTAAAACAAATAAATCAATCTACGAAGTTTCTACAAAAGGTGGTAATCTTAATGCAGTCTATTTAAAAGAATATAAGTCATTTAGAAACTTCCAAAATAAAGTAGATTTACCATTGAAACTTTTCGGGAATGGCGACAACAAAAATGAATTAGTTTTCAACCTAAAAGGAAAAGAATACCGCACAGGTAATAAAATTTTTCAAATTGTTGAACAATCAGATAAGCGTCTTGTACTGCAAAATACGGTAGAAGAAGGGAAGTATATCCAATTCATTTATACTGCTAAAGATGATGTGTACGACTTAGAATTTGATGTTAATTTCAAAGGATTTGGTGGTGAAGTGGCTCCGAATAGTGTGATGCTAAGTTGGGTGACTGATATGTACAAGACGGAGCAATTGTTGCGAAATGAGCGAATGGTGTCGACAGTGTCTTTTCAAACAGCTGACAAAAAGCACGATTACCTTTCTGAAGGTAGCAATGACGCAGAAGCGAACTTAGAGCAAGATATCAATTGGGTAGCTTTTAAACAAAGTTTCTTTAGTGCTATTTTAAAACCATCTACAGTATTTGCGAAAGAAGGAACAAAGTTTGAGATTAAGAATTATTCTGAAGGTCATAAAAAGGAATTCTCACACATTAAGCATTACAAATCACTGACGAATTTAGGAATATCCAATACAGCCGACGCAAGTGTTCATATGAGCTGGTTTTTTGGACCAAACAAATTAGAATTATTAGAATCGTATAATAGCGGATATGAAGATATCTTGAACTTTGGTTGGGGACTTTTCCGTTGGATTAATATTTATCTTTTCCATCCTATTTTCAATGTTTTAGCTTCTACAGGTATGAGCTATGGTTTGGTGATTTTGTTTTTAACATTAATCATTAAGCTAGTTCTGACACCGATTCAGTGGAAAATGTTTGTTTCCTCCGCTAAAATGCGAATTCTAAAACCAGAAATCGATGAATTGAACGCAAAGTATCCGAACAAAGAGGATTCTATGAAAAAGCAAACTGAGATGATGACCTTGTATCGAGAGAGTGGCGCATCACCCTTCTCGGGCTGTCTACCGATGTTAATTCAGATGCCGATATTATTTGCCGTCTTCCGTTATTTTCCAGCATCGTTTGACTTACGTCAACAGCCCTTCTTATGGGCAACGGATTTATCAACGTATGATACTATTTATAATTTCAAGACGTACATTCCATTATATGGAGATCATATCTCATTATTTACATTGTTGATGGCGGTAACAACCTTGATTTATACTTGGTACAATAGTAGTAATATGACGCAGCCGCAACAACCAGGTATGCCGAATATGAAAGTGATAATGTATATCTTCCCATTCACGATGATATTCTTCTTTAACAACTATTCTGCAGGTCTATCTTACTATTACTTTATATCTACGTTAATTTCGATTTTAACCATGTTAGCCATTAAGCACTTCTTCGTAGATGAGGAAAAATTAAAAGCTAAAATGATGGCGAAGAAAGCTGAAGCAGCAACAGGAGCGAAGAAAAAATCTAAATTCCAAGAGCGTTTAGAAGCGATGCAGAAAGTACAAGCAGAGCAACAGAAACTAAAGAATAAAAAGAAATAAAAATATAAAACCCATTCAGCATCTGAATGGGTTTTTTGTTCATTTTCTAAATGCATTTCTACTTAGAACGATGCAATTCTATATGAATGTTTAATATTTTTAGGAATTCAGAATAGTGAAAAGGCGATTCAAATCCGTTTCCTTGAATGTAAAGCGTATTGAAACTACCATCTTTGGCTTTGATTTGAACGATCTCACCGTTGAATTTATTTCCTATTTCTTGTACAGAATCAATTGAACTATAGGCAACTTCAATTTTATTTGCTGCTCCTTCTGGAAAAACAGCCATTGTTTCGTGTAGTTGAATGCCTGTTGGATTTTTCTTTGATTTTTCAGCTTTCATATAAAGTAAACCTGCCACCATTGCGGTACCCATGGTTAATAAAATTCCACCGACAAAAAACATGTGATTGTTGATGTGATTTCGTCTATACATGAAGTCAAACGGGACGAATAAGCCAACAAGCGTTATAATTGCAAAAAAGCCTAATAATTTCCACATAAAAGGGTTAAAAGGGATGCTGTAGTTAAATGAATTATTCATAATTTTTCGTGTTAAAAAGGTTAATAGATTTAAAATTAAATTTTAGACAAAGTTCTGTAGTTTATGAAAATTGATATTCACTCTTTCGGGTGAAATTGGAAGTGTTTGAAAATCATCCTTTTGGGTGAGAGTGGAATAAACTGTAATGCTGAAATTTGTTGCATAATAATCTAAAAATTATCAACTATGAAAAACTTTTTTTTAATTCTCGGAATTTTATCCGTCGTAGCGTCTTTAACCATGTATTATGTTGGAAATTCAAATTCGGCTTTAACTGAATTGAGAGACTTATTCTTTATCCCGCTTCCTTTAGCGTTAATCAGCTTTATTATAGTTTTCACTAAATCAAAATCTAAAACAAACTAATTATGAAAGCACTATTTGTAACTTTATTAGCAACTCTAGTATCTATTTCGGTATATGCGCAACCATCTGAAGCGCAAGTGAAGGCAGATATTAAAAAGCAATTTCCAAATGCTACCAGTATTTCAGTCAGTGTTACAGGAACGACTTCTAAAGAAGTTGAAAATGGCGTAATTGTTATGATTCATCGTCGAAATGTGAATATCATGGTACCTACTGGAAATGCAAAATATCCCAATACAAAATGGGAATACCGTGGCACCGCAAAATATAAACAATCTGGAGGGGCTTACTCTTTCGTAAAGTACAATCCAGGAGATGAGGTTTTACATGGAATGCCAGATCCTGATAAGAAAGTGATACTTAGCTACTTGAATGCACACAAGTCAGATGTTTTCAGAAATAAGTACTCGTATTTAAATGAACCAGAAGATTTTAAATTGGTGGAACCTGCCAAATTTACATGGTATAGTTTTTCTCGTGTAATGTTTGTTGCAAGTGCCAAATATGAAGAAATAACGAGTAACTCAACAACAGAAGTGGTGATTGAGAAGAAAGAAATTAATCTGTATCGAGATGAATCCGAAAATTGGATTAAAATTATTAGTGCAAGATACAATGAATTAGATGCTAAAACGGTACTTGAAGAGAAGAAATTTACTCAAGAAGAATTAGAGTTGAAAAACACTTGGGGAGAACAATTAGATGTTGCCGAAGCAATGAAAATATGGGAAACATTAGAACCAATGACAATTCCTAATTTCCAAGATGTATATCAAGCTACTAACTTTGTTAATACTCTTTTACTATCAGGTGACGAAAAGAAAATTCAATCACTTTATTTTCATATGTTTCCACAAGAAGCATTTAAAGCGCCAGAATACAAAGCATTCTCTCGTTGGGGAAGTGATTTTTACAAAGCAATGATGACAGCAACGGTTGATGGTGATTATTTGTATAAAGATCAATTCTGTCCAGTGATTGATGTGAAGGAAGCAGGACAAGATTATGTTGACGTTTATAATAAAGATAAAAGTTCGTACTGTCGATTTACCTATGGAATGGATCCTAAAGGACAATGGAAGCTGGTCTCAACGATTATGTATGTTATTCAAGGCGAAAATGGAACGCGTTTGAAAGGATTACCTTGTACAAAAACAGCTATTTCAACTGTCGAACGAGGAACTCAAACTGGAGTGAGTAAATTAAAAGTAAAGGACTATGTGTTAGCATATTATGAGACAGATGGTTTGTGGTACCCATCTTTCTATCTAGGATACGAAAACTATTATTATAACATTCAATATTTCATCGATAATTCTAAAGGAAAAGTACGAAAAGCTATCCCGATGGATATTCAAGCAGGAGATAAAGCATTTGTCAAAACACAAAGTGGATCACTAGTAGAAGTGACCGTTAAATCTATCAAAGGTTTGGATGTGGTGATTGATTTCAATGGACAAGATACACCTTATAAAGTTTCAGGATTACTATTCAAATAACTAACTAACCTTTAAATTAATAAATTATGAAAAACATGAAATTAGTCACTATTATAGGAATCGCTGCGGCTATATCACTTACGTCATGTAAGTCTAATAGTTCAGGCAAAGAAAGTACACCTGATACTACTATTGCTGAAGAAATGGCACCTCAAGAAATTGAATTAGGAAATGATAGACTAACGTTTACTTCGAAATACGAATTTGAGAAGAATGATAAAATGTCTGAACAAATAAATTTATCAAGTCCTAAAGTAATTGAAGCAGCTTATTACAATTTAAATATTTCGAAAAGTATAGGGACCGCTGGTTTAAACTATCAATATTTGACCGTATATCCTTCTATGGATGGTGCAGTAAATGGTTTGATAAATGGCTATGAAGGCGTCAAAGGAATTACGATTACGGAGAAAAATATAGATGATGTTTCAGCTGAAATCGGTTTACCTTCTAAACTCGGATATGGAAAAATGACTATAAATACGACAGAAGACGGTATTTCAATTGGTGAATTTTGCTTTCTAGTCGTTCAAAAAGATAAAAAATTGCTTTTGTTTCAAGGAATTTTTCAAAAAGAAGGTACACAACAAGCTGTTGATTTCATGAATTTACTTCAAACGGTAAGATTTGTAGATAAATAATCAATTATCAAGAAAGGTTGAGAAATTAAAATAATGAATATGAAAGTATTTATCTGGTCGGTAGTATTTTTCTTTTTGAGTTCACTTTCAGTAGCTCAGAGCTCAGAAATTAACCTTTTTGGCGTAAATAAAACTCTTGAATCACTTGTTTGGAGTGTAGATGAGACGGAAGTCATTGGTGTTGGGTCATACTTTGTGAATAACGGTAAGTACTTTGAATCAACACAATACTGCTATCGTTGGGATGCCAATAATGGAAACCTTATGGATAGCATCAATCTTTCAAAGCTCGAGAAAGTTACTATTGACGGAAATGAATACAAAGGGACCTTACGCACCAAATATGTAGATGCTCAAAATAACAGAATTATCATTTTTGGATTTGACTATCAATGTTGTCGTAATTACACCATTTCAAAAAACTTCCTTTTCAGTATCGATATCACCTCTGGAATAGTGGAGCGAAAAGAGATTTCAAGTAAATTTGATTTGTTCAAGATCTGTGTAAATCCTACCAATCCAAATGAATTTACGTTCATTAATGCAATGTTACATGATTCATCACAAGTGATGGTATACGATTATTCTCAAAATAAAATAAAGCAAACGGTTTATGTTGGAAAACGGCCGTTTGCTCCTTTAGAAATTCATTATTCAAACGATGGAAAACAACTCTTTTTGGGGTGTCATATTGGTGTGAGCAAAGGAGGATTCCAAGTGTATGATCTCATTACAAATAGAAAAACACATGATATTACGATGGGAAAAGAACTTCCTATTTATTTTTGGCAAGCTGACAATCAACTAATTGTTTCCACAGAATATGGAAAAACAATTTGCTATGACGTAAATTATGTGAAAAAATGGGAACTGATAGCTGGAATTAACGATATTGATTTCACTGGTCGATATGGATTACAAGTGAACTGTCAGTACGATGATATTCAAACGTTTAAGTATATGGATTTTCAAACTCAAAAAAGTGTACAACTAAAAGAAACGTATATTTTACAACCACGTTTTAATAAATTGGGAACAAAAACGATTGCTATCAGTCTCAGGAACGTGAATAGTCGAGAAGCTTTAGAAACCCAACAAACTCTTTATCAGAAAACATCAAGTCAACCCGCTGCAATGATTATGCAATTTAATCGTCCTTAATTTTATCAAGTTTACAAATTTGATTGTATATTTATGGCAAACTACTTACAATGAGCGGATTCACAACTAAAATAGTCGTTTTATTTTTATTTATTACTTCGTTATCTTTTGGACAAACGGAGAAGTTTGATCAGAAATATAAGCGTTTACTGGAACTTGCGCATACGGATTTGGATGCTGCAAAGCTCATCCTAAAAGAAATTCAACCTCTTACGAAAGCCATTCAAAAAGCAGAATACAATGCTTATTATTTTAATGCAAAAGGCGTTATTTCTTCTGCTGAAGAAAATTATCCGACGGCAATAAAACACTATCAAAAAGCGTATCAAGAAGCGAAGAAATGGGGAGATCATCGTTTTAAAGGAATTGTGTTAAATAATTTAGGCTCTACGTACGCTAGTGAAAATACAGCCGATAAACAAATTGAATACTTTGAATTAGCAAAAGAAGAATTCCTTCTTGCAAACGATGAAGAGTGGTTACGAAATGTTGAATATAATTTGGCGACAGCTTATTACTTTGACAACCAATTAGATAAAGCATTAATTGCTTATCAAGAAAGTGAGCAACGTTTTTTTGAGGCCAAAGAGTTCAACAATGCAGCATACGCTATTTCAGGACAAGGAAGTACTTTGTTTTACCAAGAGAAATATGAAGATGCGATTCAAGCCCATAAAAGAGCATTTCGGTTCTTGAATAAAGAACAGGATCCAGAAACGCATGCACATATTTTGGGGGAAATTGGCATGACTTATCTTCAACTAAATCAGCTGGGGTATGCTAAATATTATATTGATAGTGCTTTGATTATCAGTAGGAAAGTAGGATCGATTCTAGAACAAACTCGTTCGTATGAGCTATTGCGTGAATATTTTAAAGCCACCAATAATCTAGACAGTGTCTTGATGTATACCGAAAAAGCATATGCGTTTGGGGATAGTTTGAAATGGTCGAATTACACTCAACAATTTACGGCAGTAGAAACCAAATTCAACACTGAATTAAAAAATGATAAAATCGCTTTTCAGGAAAAAAGTATTGCCCAACAAAAGGCCAATGTTTTTAAATTAACCATCCTTTCCATTACTTTGGGATTGTTACTCATTGTCATTATTATGCTTTTGTTTCGACTCAATAAACGTAAGCATCAAATAGAAATAGCCAATAATGATAAAGAAGTCTTGCTGCGTGAAATTCACCATCGTGTGAAAAATAATATGCAAGTGGTGTCTAGTCTGTTGAATATGCATGTTCGTAAAGTGAAAGATGTCGATTCCAAAAAGATTCTAGAAGATGGCTCAGAGCGAATACAAGCAATGGCGTTGATTCAAAAAAACTTATATCCTCATTCAGATTTGAAATCTATTTCCTTGAATGAATATTTGCATAAATTATGTCATCAGCTCTTTGAAAATTATAATATTTACAATAAAGACGTAGTCTTAAAAACGACTTTTGATGAAATTAAAGTAGATATCGATAAGCTGATTCCGATTGGATTAATCGTCAATGAAATTTTATGTAATGCTGTTAAACATGCATTTTCAGAAGCTCAACAAGGAGAGATTTCTATTAAGTTGATGGATAGGAATGAAAATATTCAGCTAGAATTAAGTGACTCAGGCGATCAGTTTCCAGAAAATTGGGAAGACGAAACACATCCATCTCTTGGAATGAAATTCATTCGTATCTTCAGTCATAAACTACATGCGAAATTGACCATTCAACGTATGCCGAACACACTGATTACATTAAATTTCCCTAAAGCATGATTCGTATTTTAATCGTTGAAGACGAGCCATTGATTGCAGCTGATATAGAAGAAATTTGTAACGAATATGGTTATAGTGTTGCTAAGATATGCCATACTTACGACGAGGCCTTAGAAGCGTTAAATAAAGAAGATGTTGATTATGTACTTTTAGATATTCAACTGGCAGATAAAGATTTAGGGTTGGAGTTTGGAAGAATACTTTCTACTGAATTTTTCATTCCATTTAGCTATATTACTTCTTTTTCGGATTCAAAAACAATTAATAAGGCCAAACAAACCAATCCGATGGGGTATTTGATTAAACCTTTCCGACCGCAAGATATTCACGTGCAAATACAAATGGGTATAAATATCAATCAGCGAATTACATCCAGTTCAATGCCTCCTAAAGTACTTGTTAATAAGATGATTCCGGTAGAAATATCTGACCGCGAATATGAGGTTCTGACTGAATTGTGTCGCGGGAAGTCCAATCACGAAATAGGGGAAATTCTCTTCATTAGTATGAACACCGTAAAAACTCATATCAAAAATTTATTTATAAAATTTGATGTGAAATCACGCTCAGAATTAATCAATTTTATTCATACAATTCATTGATTGAATTTATGAATTTAAATCAATATTTTTTAGAGCAATAACTTCCTCCAATACCACTCAAGATTTTTGTATCTTTGTCTAAATTCATTTTTGCGTGGAAGACTCATTTGACTATAATAAAGAAGTAGATAATCAGGAAAAGGACTACGATAAAGTACTTCGCCCCAAATATTTGGAGGATTTTGTGGGGCAACCACAGATTTCTGATAATCTATTAATTTTTGTCAAAGCAGCACTAAAACGCGGTGAACCTTTGGATCATGTTTTACTGCACGGACCTCCAGGATTGGGTAAAACAACACTCGCTAACATTATTGCGAATGAATTAGGCGTAAATATTAAAATTACTTCGGGTCCTGTTTTAGATAAAACGGGAGATTTAGCAGGTTTGTTGACGAATTTAGACAAAGGCGATGTGCTTTTTATTGATGAGATTCATCGTTTAAATCCCATCATCGAGGAGTTTTTATACTCTGCGATGGAAGATTATGTAATTGATCTTTTGATTGATACAGGTCCCAATGCACGAAGTGTTCAAATTGAATTGAGTCCATTTACTTTAATTGGTGCCACGACGCGCTCTGGTTTGCTGACTTCACCTTTGAGAGCACGATTTGGAATTAATTTACGTCTTCAATATTACGATGCAAAAACACTTTCGTTGATTGTCGAGCGTTCCGCTGATTTATTAGGAATTGAAATCGATGAATTAGCGGCACATCACATTGCCTCTTGTAGTCGTGGAACACCTCGTATTGCCAACGCGCTGTTGCGTCGGGTGCGCGATTTTGCTCAGATAAAAGGGGATGGTCGCATAACAGTTGCCATCACAGAAATAGCACTTAAAGCATTGAATGTCGATCGTTTTGGTTTAGACGAAATGGATAATCGAATTTTGACAACGATGATTGACAAATTTAACGGCGGACCTGTTGGTTTGACCACTATTGCTACGGCCATCGGAGAAAATGCAGGAACACTAGAAGAAGTCTATGAACCGTATCTAATTCAAGAAGGATTTCTAATGCGTACACAACGCGGACGAAAGGTAACCGAGAAAGCCTATAAGCATTTAGGTAGAAATCTAGGTTTAGCTCAAGGCGGATTATTTGATTAAATGTCACTTATAGAGGAACATACGAAAATTATTAAGGAAATTGCTTACGAATTAGGTTTCAATTTCTGTGGCATTTCCAAAGCAGCATTTTTAGAAGAAGAAGCTCCTCTATTAGAAGATTATCTGAACGAAGGGCGTCATGGCAACATGAGTTGGATAGAAAATTACTTTGATATGCGCTTAGATCCTACCAAATTGGTCGAAGGAGCAAAATCGGTAGTCAGCTTAATGCTCAATTATTACCCTTCTGAAAAGCAAACGGCGAATAGTTATAAGTTATCGAAATACGCTTATGGAGAAGATTATCATGAGGTGATAAAGAAGAAACTTCGGGTTTTTATGGAAGAAATTAGGTTGCGAATAGGAGAGGTCGATGGTCGTGCTTTTACCGATTCTGCACCAGTTCTTGAAAAAGCGTGGGCAACCAAAAGTGGTATGGGATGGCGCGGAAAAAACAATTTGATGATTCGCCCCATGCAAGGTTCTTTTTTCTTTGTAGCCGAATTGATTATTGACCTCGATTTGCTCCCTGACGGACCAATAAAAGATTATTGTGGTACGTGTACCAAATGTATTGATGCATGCCCCACAGGTGCTTTAGATACACCTTATCAAATCAACGCTTCTAAATGTATTAGCTATGCGACTATCGAATTGAGAGACGCTTTACTACCAGGAGAATTTAAAGATAAAATGGAAGATTGGATGTTCGGTTGTGATATTTGTCAGGATGTATGTCCTTGGAATCGTTTTGCAACGCCCCATTCTGTAGTTGAATTCGAGCCTCGCGCTGGTTTGCTAGATATGCAATACCAAGATTGGCATGAACTTACACAGGAAGTTTTTTCACAGTATTTCTCTAAATCAGCAGTAAAACGGACGAAATTCATTGGGTTGAAACGAAATATTGGATTTATTCAAAAGAAAAAATAATCCCGAAAAATAATATTTTCACCACTTTTCCTTGTGAAGACTATTTTTGTCTTAGTAGATGAAAGAATCCATGCCCTTCGAAAATTGTATCACTCAAATCAGTTATCTTATACTTATAGAAATAAACGCCATCATTGGCATTTCCGCCATCCCACTTATCTGTTAATTTCTCCAGTTTAGTCATCAAATTTCCCCAACGATTAAATATCTCGACATACACCGTTTTCGCATTTTGTGTTTCGATAAAGAAATCATCATTTTTTCCATCGCCATTTGGTGTGAAAACATTGGTTGGATTTATAACGATAGTCGGCCAATCTAGTACAGTGATAGTCGTCTCTGCATCATTTGAACAAACACCATTGCTCGCTGTTAGAATAACAATATAATCTCCTGTATTTGTGTATGTTGTTGTAGGATTTACACTTTGGCTCGATTGACCATTTCCGAAATTCCACGAGTAACTAGTGGAATTTGTAGAAGTATTTGTAAATGTTACTTCTAAGAGTGAACTCCCAATTTCAGGATTAGCTGTAAATGAAACAGTTGGAAGTGGCAAAATAGTGACTGTAATTGTAGTATTCAAGAACTCACATCCTCCTTGGCTTGGTGTAGGAGTAAACGTGTACGTTGTTGTTTGATTGGTATTAACTACTGGTGACCATGTTCCTGTTGCGGCATTGTTTGACGTTGTTGGAAGGGTAAACGCAGTTCCTTCACACATTGGATCAGGTGTAGTAAAAGTAGGTGTGATATTATTTTCGACAGCTACGGTCATTTGAGTAGATGCTACGCATTGTCCAGCGGTAGGTGCAAACGTATAGGTTGTTGTTTGGGCTGAATTCACTGCTGGTGACCATGTTCCTGTGAAATTATTAATAGAAGTTGTTGGAAGTGTAAACGTACTACCCGTACAAATTGGACCTGGATTCGTAAAAATGGCTGTTTCCTTATCCTTAATGACTACTTCCATCGTCGTAGAAGAAGCACATGATTGTCCAGCGCTTGGCGTAAACGTGTACGTTGTTGTTTGAGTTGAATTTACTGCTGGAGACCACGTTCCCGTTATGCTATTATTAGATGTTGTAGGTAGTGTGAATGTCTCTCCTGCACAAACGGGACCTGGATTTGTGAAGCTAGGGGTAACTTGACCACTGATAACAACTTCCATTGTTGTAGAAGAAGGCGAACACGTGGAGCCTACCGCAGGTGTGAAAGTATAAATTGTTGTTTGCGTGTTGTTTATAGCAGGAGTCCATGTTCCTGTAATAGTATTAGAAGAAGTAGTTGGTAGAGTGAAACTTGCTCCGGTACAGAAAGGACCTAATTGGTTAAAAGTAGGTGTGCCGCCACCTGGAGTTACTGTTATTGAAAAGTCATAATCACTAGAAGTACCACATGAACCTCCGCCGGTCGATGTTATTTTGTAATTGTATGTTCCTGGTGTACTTGGTGGAGTTACAGTAACTGTTGTGCCTGTTGTGGAACTAAGTCCAGCATCTCCCGACCAAGTATAATTACCACTTCCACCAGAAGCCTTAACAATGACACTTTCACCAGCACATAACGAAGTATTTTGATTAATATCCGCAGTGACTCCCACGGAAATACCTGAAGTAGCTGTAAATGTATAGTCACACACATCTGCTTCATAGCCGTCTACCATGATATAATAGGTCTCACCTGGTGTTAATCCTGTTAAAGGAATGTTCTGACTGCCTCCTGGAGTTGGACTAAATTGATTCTTACAGTATATATTGGTGACATTTCCTTGTCCACAAATATCGATTAATTTAAAGACATGTACTTGTACACCACTCATCCAATTTGCATTTTGACAATTACCTACCCACAGTCCTAAATTCACCGTGGATGATCCTGCAACAAATTTCAGGAAAGAGTTATTTTCTATTGTGGCCCCAGTACCACAGCCGTTATTACCTGAGACATTGGTAAAACCTCCTAGTAAACCTGTGCCAATTGAAAAAGCAGATGTCGTTTTGTTTCCCCACATATCGTTCGTATAAGTAGAGGATGTTGTACCGCAATATCCATCTAAGTTACAGATAAGAGGAGCGTCTGCACATGTGTTTCCAGCAGCTGGATTACCGACTCCACAAGGTGGTTGTTGCGCAAGAACAGTCGTCATCGATTGTACGACAAAAAAATAGTAAGGAAGAGGGATTTAGTGCTAGAATATAGCTTTCCTCCAATGTTGATTGAATTCATAATACATACTTTACCTTAGATGTTAATCTAAAGAGGTTCATTTTTTTTGGTTCTTAAAAATAGATATAATATGGCAAATAGCTATTTTTTTAAATCAAATTATCTTTTTGGTTGATAATTAAACGAGATTTATTGAGAGATAGTTGTATGATGAAGTTTTTTAACGGCATTATTCTTAAAGAGAAGAATAGACTTACTGTAAAAACTAAATTTCGTCCTTTGGAAGATCTTCTTGGTTTTCTTCCTCAAAAACATTTAATACTAAATGGAAAGTTGTTCCTTTGGAAGAAGTCTCAAAATTGATTTTACCATTATGCATATCGATAATTTGTTGCACCATGGCTAAACCTAAGCCCGTTCCTTTTGATTTGGTGGTAAAGTACGGCGTGAACAACTTATCTTGATTTTCTTCTGGAATTCCAGCGCCATTATCGGAAATATCGATAAGCCATTCTTTTTCTTGCTTTTGAATGAAAATTCGAATCTTCGGCGTTCTATTTTCGGGAATTGATTGCAACGCATTTTGAATTAAATTATTGAAAACACGTAATAGCAAGTCTTTGTCCCCAAGCGTGATACATTCTCTTTTTGCATGGAAGAATTCAATTTCTGAATCGATCGAAGATTGGAAAATTTCTTTTACATTCTGAATGATTTTCACCAAATCTACTGGTTTAGCATTCGATTTTGGCATTTTGGCAAACGTTGAAAACTCATTAGCAATTTTAGCTAAGGCATCAATTTGTTCTACCATCGACTCCACAATATTGTTCACTTGCTTTCTGTCTACCGTTTGGTGTTCGTCAAAAATACGGTGGAAATGTTGCAAACGTAATTTCATGGGTGTCAATGGATTTTTAATCTCATGTGCCACTTGTTTAGCCATTTCTTTCCACGCATTCTCACGTTCACTTTGTGCTAGCTGTTGGGCAGTATATTCTAATTCCTGAAGTTTTTCGTTGTATTTTGAAACCAACTCACCAATTTCATCTTTTCCTTGATATTCAATAGGTTGATTGTATTTACCAAAGCGAATATTCTCAATTGATGCCTGAAGTTTCTTAAGTGGCAAGGTAATCCAATTAGAGATAAACAAAGTAAACATGGTCGTAAAAGCCAGTAATAAAATAAAAATGTTCAAAATAGAAACTAAGAAGTTCTCAATCTGAAGTTCATATTGTTCTTGTTGACCAAATTGTTGCAAATTCACAAATGCCTTTTTGGAGTCATCTACGTTGTAAAGCGGTGCATAACCAGAAGTATAAGAAAGACTTCCAATGTGTTCATTATGAATGTATTCACTGTTGTTGTATTCATTCATGTGTTTCATCGCTCGGGCATTCATTTGTTCACCGATAAGTCCACTATTAAACACTTTTTGACGAGACGTCGCGAGTAAATATCCGTTGGGCGAAAAGATGTTAATGTCCGTTGAGAAAACACGCGCTAAATTTTGTAAGCGTACTTCTAGCAAATCGCTGGAATACGAATCAAAAGCGGTCGTGTCAGTGATGTATAAATTATTTAAATCAATGGCGATAGACGAAAGTTTGTCTTTGATATGCTGATTGGTAATTTCGTTGTATTGTTTTTGAATAAACATGCCTGATCCAATTCCGTAGGCAAATAACGTAATCAAAACAATACCCAACAACAAGATTTGAATTCGAACCGCGAGTGTTGGGAGAATGCGCCATTTACGTTGAAAAATGAGTTTTTCACTTAAAGGAAGTAAAAGCAATAATCCATAAAAGCAGAATAAGTATGAAAATGAAGTGAAGAAATGGAATGTTGAGTTACTTGGCTTTGAAATAACAATCATATCCATATCGGTGCGCTTATAGATAAAATGGCTATAATCTCTTTTATTTACAAAACCTTCATGTCTTTCTGCAACGAGTTCCGATAGATTATCATTCACAGATGGGAAAATAAAGCTACCATAATTATAAACGAGTTTATGGTTGTAGTATTTCGCAATCGAATAACTTTCTAAGATGTCAAAAACTTTTGACTTTGAAGAAATTAAAAGACGTGGATAACCAATGTTTTCAGGGATTTTCTTCGTTTTTAAAGTGACATACAGAAAACCGTAGAAAAAATCGTCCTTCACTATCTTTTGCTTAATAATATACGCATATTGACTGGTGAAATTTTTGATGAAATAGATATTTTCGTCAATTTCGGAAGGAATCGAATTATTGGTAATAATGCGATCTAGACTTTTAACACTCGGCGTTTGTGCATTACTAAAGTTTAATAACGATTGTCCTTTTCCATTAAATAGATAAAATTCGACTTCGTACTGTTCCCAGAAGTTATTAAAGAAACGTTTTTCTAAATTTTGTTGCAATCCGCTAGGACTAACCGTTTTATTGTCACTTAATAATTTAATTAAGTAATCATCCGTCTGAATATGACTTTGAATGCCATTGTATTCTATTTCTGTTGAAATATCTTGGTCTGAGGCCAGTTGACTGGCTAATAATTGACGCTCTTGACGTTCTTTTTTATCCAGAAAATGCTGTAAAACATTGAAACTATGAATGGAAAATAAAAAGAGAATAATGATAATCGTGTAGTTCGGTAATTCCTTTTTATTCTTCTCACAAATAATGACAAAGGCGATTAAGATGACTACAATTAATCCCCAAACTTTAAAAATCGTTTGATTATAACTATTGTAAGTAATATAAAGTACTAACAACCCAATTAAAGAACCCCATTTTATAAATGCACCCGTTTCATGTTCATGATTGAATTGAATTAATTTTCGAAAAACAACAAGTAATTCGAAGAATAGGAATCCAATCGCGGATAAAGCTAAAAAGGAATAAAAATTGAGACTAAATAATTTGTTGACCTCTAGTTTTATCGATGAGTTTTCAATTAATCCTTTGAAAATAAAGTCGTTGAAGATTAGAAAACCAAATAGGATAAATACACCAATAACATTCCGAAGAATCGTCTTTGTACTTGATTCTTGGTCACTAGGAAGCAATATCAAAAATCCAATTTTGATGACACCAATAAAAACGAGAATGTTTAGCCACAAATCGGCAAATGAAGGGAATAATGCCGACGAAGCATATAAGGTTGGTTGGAAAGCTGAAATTTCACCAAAAATACTCAACCAATCTTCATGAATGGACTGATAACGTAACCAAACAATTAAAAAGGCCACTAATATTTTAATGAAATTACTGCGCTTTCGTAGAAATAATAGAAGTGTATTCAGAAAGAAAAATAGAGTAAGAATCAACAATCCGAAAATACTATCAGAATAGTACGATTTGATATTTTGAAAATCATACGGAACGACTCCGAATATGAACTTTCCTTCGTCATAAATAGGTAAAGAACCCTTTTTATCTAACGAAATATACCCTTTATAGGGGAATTCAAAAACAGGGTCAAAGTCATTACGTAAGTATTTATTTTCATACGCATAATGTGAACGAATAGGGAATGATGCGACAATTTTTACCGAATCTATTTCTATAACTTCCGAATAACACCAACCGTTTTGTAAATGAACGATTCCATTTTCTGGAAAATGATAATTGGCAAATTGAGGAACTGGAAGTTTGTTGGTACTCCAATAAGCGAGTGAATCATTGACATAAATATGAGTAGAAAAAGGGTGTTTTAAATATTGAATAGTATCTGTATTCGGTTGATTTTTAAGATACATTAAATATTTATCCAGCTCGCTTCTTTTCTTGGTAAACGTTTTTTGAAATTGTTTTCGCGCACTTTCATAATCTCTATGTAAAGCAAGGTAAGACACACTCACTAAAGCAATTAATGAGAGAGCAAAAAGTAGCGGAGAATAATATCGTTTAATAAATTTTAGCAAGTTCTTGGAATATATGGGTTCGTTCAAATTGAGCGATCAGTTTACTAAATTCTTCTTCGAGGTCTTTTTCGTTCATAAAAACGAAATCGGCACTTTCTTTATAGGGCAATAAATAACGGTCAAAACACGGTAAAACGTGATTGTTCCATTGATACAATATGGCTTCTTTAGAATATCCTCGGAATTCATGGTCACGAATCATTCTTCTATCTAATTGAACCGTTCGATCGACATCGATGAAAATTGAAAAGTCTAATTTACTCCGTATTTCCTCATAGTGAAAAAGGAAAAGTCCTTCGATAATGATAATAGGAGATGGTTCTAAATTGATGTAAGTACTCTTATCAGGAGGATTGTTAAAGTGGTATTCTTTGACTGAAATCGTTTTTCCAGAAATTAATGCATTGAAATCTTCAAACATCAGTTCAGTATCCAAAGCAGTGGGCAAATCAAAATTCACCTCATTATTTTCGTCTACTTCCTGAAGATGAATTGGTTTATAGTAATTATCCATTGTAAAAGAAGTAGGAGATACCTCCTGAAAGTGTTTCTCCAACCGTTTTAACAAGGTTGTTTTCCCTGAACCGCTACCACCACAAATTCCAATTACCATCGTATTAATTTTCTTTAATTAAACCAAATTGCGTAAAATGATGTGTAAGATGCTTCTCATGTATTCTTACCCATAAGTCAAAATCTAGCGGACCAAAATTAGGATGCATCGTTTCAATACCTGGATGAGCATTAAACCATAATTCTAAATCAATCCATGCGTCGCAATACGCATCAATTGCCAATTCAATCTCGTCATGTATCAACGGTGTATTTGGAAGCATGAAATCCACTTTAAAATCACGCGGTAAAGGTTGATCTGACAGAATGAATTGACGCATTTTTCCGTAATTCTCTTCCTTTACAGTTGGTTCATAATGGTGTTTTTCCATCGCTATTTCAATAGTGTGTGTTAAATGTTCCACCATTTGTTGAGCGGACATATTTCCCCACTTTGGTCGTGCGCCAGCCGATAGCTTATCTAAGTAAGATAAGACGTTTTCTAAATTGGAATCAATCAATTGCATGATAGTTTTTGCCTACTAATATATTTAAACTTTTTGGTTTTACTTCAATGTTTAACGTATTTCTCACTTCAAATGGTTCACCATCGAAATGTGCCGTGTTTTCTTGTAAGTGAAGTGTTAGTTTATCCGTTGAAATAATATCGATATTTTTATTTTTATCCGCTCGTCGCGTGAAGAAATCAAAGACTAATTTAGGCACAGAAAAGATGGAAGCGGGCTTCAATAAACAGAGCTCTATTTTTCCGTCGTTGAGTTTGGATTGTGGTGAAAGACAAAAACCATTTCCTAGTTCAGATGAATTGGCAATGCTACACAGAAAATAGTTATCAGTGATTGTTTTGTCGGCTAATTCTATCGTTATGGGTTTTGCTTTGTACTTCAGAAATTCATTTAAAACAAGCTTGATATAACTAGAGAAGCCACGCTTATGATATGCATCGAATCGTTTGGCAATGATGGCGTCAAAACCAAAACCTCCAAATCCAATAAAGGGTGTTTCATTCGCTAAGACAGTATCCATTTTAGAAGTATATCCATTGTTTATACATTGAATAGCTTCAATAATGTCAAGTGGAATTTTTAGATGTCTCGCCAAACCGTTTCCCGATCCTGTAGGAATAATTGCAAGCCGTGTATTCGTACCAATCAAACCTGTTCCCACTTCGTGAACTGAACCGTCTCCACCAACTGCACAAACAATGTCAAAGCCTTGACGACTCGATTCAATAGCAATTTTTCGCGCGTGTTTACGGTATTCTGTAAGTTGGATTTCGTATTCGTATTTGGTATGATTCAGGAATGTTTCAATCAAGTCAGGCAACTGATTCTTTTTTCCGATTCCGGAAATGGGGTTGATAATAAATCGAATGCGTTGCTTCCTTGACATTATGAATATTCGTAATCTTAAAACTTAGCAAAAATCATGCCTCTAAGTGTTTTGCAAAAGTAATTTTTCTGTATTAAAAACGGTGCAAATTATTACTTAATTGGAAACTAACTTCTCTTAATGACTGATTTTTAAACCTTCACTAATGAAATGGCGCGTTTATTTCTGTTGATAAAAGAGCTTGTTCTTCACTAAATCAGTATTGTACGTTTGGATTTTGGCCCGAATTCTTTTTTCTATTTGATTTACTTTTTGGGTGTAAAATGGAAGTGAATCATTCGGATACGGTTCAGTATTTTTAATGTCTGTTAACATGCGTGGTTGGTTGTTTTGAAAGAGTAATTGATAGTTCTCAAAACAATAAAAATAGGTTCCTTCAGAATAACTCATGGCTTCATTTTTATGTTTGAAATAGGAATTTCCAAAAGCGTAAAAAGGAGTTTGGATGTCTAGTAAATCAAGTATTGTAGGGAAGAGGTCAATTTGTTGAAAGTACTCATCTGAATTTTGAGCTGGGAGTTGTTTACTCGGATCAAAAATCAAAATGGGGATATGGAAGATTTCTTTGCTTGTCGCATATTTAGCATCGACAGGTGCGGGCGTATGATCTGCAAGAAAGACGAAAATCGTATTCTGGTACCATGCTTGTTTTTGTGCTTCTTGGAAGAAAATACGGAGACTCTCATCCGTATAGTTCACCGTTTCACAGAAAGGATGTGCTCCTTTTTTTAGTTTCCCTTTCCATTTTTCTGGAATGAAATAAGGATGATGCGATGAAAGTGTGAAAATCGTAGAGAAGAAAGGTTGCTTGAATTCACTCATTTTCTTCGCTGACCATGGTAGGAATTTTTCATCGACAATTCCCCAAGTACCGTCAAAATCTTTGTCATTATTGTATTCACTTCTCCCAAGATAATGGGTTACACCTACTTGTCGTGTGAATGCATCAAAGCGCATAGAACCATTTGTTGCACCGTGAAAAAAGGCCGTTTCATACTGGTTTTCGTTTAGAATTTCAGCCAATGATTTCACCTGATTACTCGCATACGGAGACGTAATGTAAGCTTCGTCCATCCAGGTTGGAACAGAAAGGTAAATAGCAGGAATGGCTTCAATAGATCGCTTTCCATTGGCAATACCGTATTTGAAATTCAAGCTTTCTCCGGCAATAGAATCTAAAAATGGGGTGAAGGAATTTTCTGCTCCTGCACAACCGACAAACTCAGCGCCAAAACTTTCTAATAGTATAATGACCACATTCTGCTTTTCTTTAAACAAATGTTGTGGTTGACTATTTTGATTCGGATTGAAATGTGTGATTAATTCTTTTTCTGAGTAATAATCGGGTATTTCTAAAACCTGTTTACCATAGGATTTTATTATTGTAAAAGGTGTATTTAAAACTAATCCTGTTTTTGTGGCTGTTGTGAAATAACTCACATTTAATGTTGAAATAGGACGTAATCCAAAACCGCCACGGCCTAAAATAACGCCAAACACAACAGTGACAACAAACACAATGATTTCTCTTTTGTAGTTGGTAAATGACACTTTTCGAAAGGTCTTTTTATGAATCCAATAAATGCCAATAACAAAAATGATAAAGGCCATAAAGAGAAACCAAAAATCACGAAAGAATGAACCTAGTTGTTGTTTGAAGTCACTTCCACCGGAAACAATAGAAAATAAATCAATGGTAGAACGTTTGTGAGAATGCTTGTAATACTCTACATCCACTAAATTAAACGCTAAACACGATAATAAGAGTATGTAATAAAGTGTGTTGAGGAAAATCCGATAGATTCTAGTATCTCTAAACTTGAAAGGAAGACTATGAAAAAACACGTACGGCAATCCAATCAGATTAAACGTGACGATGTCAAACCATAATCCTCCTATAAAATCATTAAAAGTATAGGTCCCCAAAATAGATTGATTGAAATAGAAGAACAACAATCGAGTAATTTGCATGAATACCAAGAACCAACCCATACGTTTGAGCAATTCAAGTGTATTGGAAGATGAAAATTTATTTCTCAATGGCATCTTTTAAATGTCGTTTAGATACTAAGTTGTACTCGCTTATTCAATAACTATTTTTGAACAAATTAATCAATTACTGTAATTTCATCAATGGTATCGTTCTCTCTAATTAGATCGATAACATCCAATCCTTTAATCACTTTACCGAAACACGTATGCTGACCGTCTAAGTGTGATGTATTATTTCTTGAGTGACAAACGAAAAATTGAGATCCACCTGTATTTCTTCCTGCATGTGCCATCGATAAAACACCTCTGTCGTGGTATTGGTTGTCGCCTTTTAATTCACAATCAATCGTATAGCCAGGACCACCAGTTCCAGGACGACCTTTTTCGCCGTCTCTTGTATTGGGACATCCACCTTGAATCACAAAATCAGGAAGGACACGGTGCCATTTTAATCCATTGTAATAGCCATCTTTTGCCAGTTTTGTAAAATTTGCAACTGTTTTGGGAGCGTCTTTTTCGTAAAAAGTTACGCGCATTTCACCTTTGTTTGTTTTTATAATTGCTTCCATAGAATAAATTTAATAGCACAAATATAGCTATTTAATTTAATGATTTTTATTAGGTTTTATGATTTCGTTTCAGCTATATTTGTCCGAGAATAAGCATGAAAAAAATTCCTACATATCAACAAGTATGTGTTTTCATTTTAATGATTTCGCTATTTGTTTTGACCACTCAAAAGGAATTTATTCTAGCTGATTACCTCTTAAATACCAAAAATTACGCGGAGAAGTGCGTCAATAAAGAGGTGAAAGAAATGCACTGTAATGGAAAGTGTCAGATGGCAAAGAAGATGAAAGCCACTGAAAATGACAATCCACAACAACCGAAAAGTCAAACGAAATTAGCTGAAATCATTCTTTACTGCGAAAATGTAGCAGAATTCAAAACGCATATCTTTTCAACTGAAGTTTTCATGAAAAACATTCGTCATGAGCAAATTGTTCAAAAGACAAATGGATATTCGGGCTTTTTTCTACATCCTCCGACGGTTTAATCCTCTTTTTTGTTTTTCAGATTTAGTTCATTTGACACTTAAAGTTAAATGAGGTAATCGTTCAATTTCCACTTATTTGGAAAACAAATACGCCTGTTTTGTAACAGAACTATAAATGTCTACTCTAATACTGTGTAGAACAATTATTTGGGATTAAATAGTAATCATAAGAATAAGTAATAAAGATGATAAAAAGAATTTTAATTCTTTCTATACTGCTTTTTATTGGGTTGAATGCGTCGGCTCAAGAAATGATAGTAAAAGGAAGAATATTTGATATAGAACAACATGAACCACTCAGTGGTGTAATTGTTCAAGAGTTTTCAACTAAAAAGCAAGTTGTGTCGAATGAAAATGGTGATTTTGAAATTGGTGTATCAACAGAAAAAGGAGAATTAATTCTTTCTTCAGTAGGCTATAAATCACAAACAATACAGTACGATGTCGCTATTCCGTTGACCATTCTATTGGAGGTCGATGCGCTTTTAATTAATGATGTAAAAATCACAGCTTTTAGTGGTGATAAATCGAATAAGGAAACGGCGGGTGCAATTACTGTAATCAGTGGTGATGACATCCGAAGAGGAAGTGGTGTTTCGATGCAATCAGCTTTGAATAGTGTTCCAGGTGTAAGAATGGATCAAAGTTCATTGTCAGATTCGCGTATTTCTATTCGAGGAAATGGCGTGCGTTCTCCGTGGGGAATTCGAAATGTTCGTATTTATCTCAATGATATTCCACTTACAGAAGTGGATGGAACTTCTAGAATTGAAGGAATTGATGTGAATGATTTAGGACAAGTGGAAATTATCCGTGGGCCAGCTTCTAGTATTTACGGAAGCGGAACAGCTGGTGTCATGAAATTCAACCTCGAAAGAGCACCGTATCAAGAACAAAGTATTCAAGCTTCTGGATTAGTGGGTTCGTACGGTTTGGCACGAATGGCTTATACGTATCGTGGTGGTGGCAATAAGATGAATAGTTACGTGTCTTATGGAATGCAAGAATACCAAGGTTACAGAGATCATAGTGCGGACAAGCGAAACTTTATCACGGCTAATTTTCAGTTTTTTCCAACGGAGAAACAAATGATAACGGTTTTAGTCAATAGAACGTCCCAAAAATCTCAAATTCCAGGTGCTTTGACACAAGCACAAATGGAGGGAAATCCACGACAAGCGGCACCAAGTAATTTAGATAAAAATGCGAGGCGCGATCAAAATTGGACACGTATTGGATTGTCACAACGGTATAAGTTAAACAATCAATTTTCGAATACAACCAGCATTTATACGTATTTCTACGATTTAGAACATCCATTACCGTATGCTTTTTTACGGAACTTTTATCAAAGTTTTGGCGGTCGAACGAAATTTGAATATGATCCGAATTTCAAAATACTAAAAACAAAGTTCATCGTTGGAGGTGAATTTAATCAAGCCAATACCAAAGGAACTCAGTATGTGAACAACAAAGGTGTGGAAGGAGCAATGATGAGTAATGTTGATTATAAAAACAGCTCCTATTTACTGTTTTTGCAAGCAGAAACACAAATTACAAAACGGTTGTCACTTGTTGCAGGCATGAGTTATAATGGATTGAGTTACAATGTTAGCGATTATCTAAAACCTTCCAAAAGTGGAATAAAGAAGTTCAAGCCACAAGCGACTCCAAGAGTTACATTGAGCTATAATTTTGGTTCTTTCCTTTCATTGCATGCCTCTGTAAGTACGGGTTTTTCAGCACCAACAGGATCTGAAATTCAAAACATAGACGGTTCCATTAATCCTAATTTACAATCGCAAACGGCTGTGAACTATGAAGTGGATGCCAAAGGGAATTTCTTGAAAGGTCGTTTAGCCTATAGTTTGGCATTATTCAAAATGGACATGCGAAATGAATTAATCGGTCAGACTACTCAACAAGGAATAACGGTGTATCACAATTCTGGAAGAACAGATCATACGGGTGCAGAATTGGCGTTATCGTGGATACCGATTAAAAAAGATGATAATAAAGCAATAACCTTGCTTCAGACCAGTTTATCGATGAGTTATTCCTATTTCACTTTTGTCGATTATCGTATTAAAAATGCGAATGATATTGTCATTGCCGATTATAGAGGAAATCAATTAACGGGCGTTTCACCTTGGAATGTGAGTAGTAATGTCAGTATTCATTCACGTATTGGTATTTATGGAGAAGTGATTTATTACTTCAATGATAAACTCCCGTTGGACGATATGAACACCACTTTTAATAAAGCATGGTCGACCTTAAATGCAAAAATAGGCTATCGTCAAGAATTCTGGAAATGTTTGACGGTTGATGTGTATGGCGGAATTGACAACATTACCAATACAAAGTATAGTTCATTAGTGGCTTTAAATGCAGTTGGTTATGGCGGAAGTCAACCCGCTTATTTCAACCCTTCACCAGCTCGAAATTTTTACGTTGGAATGAGCTTGAAATATAGTTTTAAATCAAAAACTTCAAAAAATGAAAAAGATAAGTAACATTTTCTATTGGTTTCTTTTATCGGTCACGCTTGTCGCTTGTAATCCGAGAACTGAAAAACAAATCATTAAAGAATCCATTCATCCTAGCTTGCTTTCGGATAGTAAAATGGATGCTTCTTGTGTTTATTTAACATCCGACGAAAAAGATAATCCGATCATCAGTTGGGTGGAAATGGACAGTGCTAAAAACAAATTCTTTTACTTTGCCAATTGGGATGAGGTGAATGAAAAATTTTTAGCACCAATAACGATTCCAATTGCTGATAATACCTCTATTCACGAAGAAGGAATGCCTAAAATTGCCGTAAAAGGCGACGGAACTATTTTTGCCGTTTACGAAGTTTCGACACCTTCGCCTAACAGTAAATGGGGCATTGGAGACGTACATTACATTCAATCGTTTGATAAAGGAAAAAGCTGGACGGCACCAAAATCAGTTTCTACTATTCGTACAGCCGAAACGTCTTGTTCATTTTCAGGTATCACTCGTTTAAGTGATGGTGAAATTGGTATTGCTTGGTTGGATACGAATAAGGATCCCGAAAAGAAAGGACGCCCTGTTTTATTTGCAAAGACAAAAGGAAAAGACAAAATTTCAACTCCAGTGGTGATTGAGTTCGAAGCGTGTCAATGTTGCCGTGTGGCGATTACAAGTTCTGCTAAAGGTCAAATTAGTATTGCCTATCGAGATTTATTACCGGGTTCGATTCGCGATATTTCAATGAGTGTTTCAACCGATAATGGCAAGACGTTTCACCGAACTGCTGATTTCAGCAAAGACGGTTGGATGGTTGATGGTTGCCCTCACAACGGTCCTTCGATAGCGATGAACAACGATAAAAATTACACCACTTGGTTTTCTGGTGGTAGTAGAAAAGGCGTTCATTATGCTGAATTAAATACGAAAGGAGAAGTGCTTAACCAGAAATACGTAAGCCATGACGGAAGGTTTATTCAGCTCGATTTGTTAAACGACGGTTCACGAATAATTGCCTACAATGAAGAATATATAGTAGGAGGTGAGGCATTTAGTCGAATTAAGATCAATAAAATTAGTGATACGTCATTTACGGAACGAGAAATAACTCCTAATTACATCAAAGCAAGTTATCCTGTTTTAGAAACGTATGGAGATAAAGGAATCGTTGTCGCATGGACGGAAAATGGAAAAATTGTTTACCAAAATATCGATGTGGATAAAATTGTTCAAAGCTCAAAGGAATTAGAATCTTCAACGCTTTCACCTATGAATGACATAGAAAATAAAATGAGTGGTAAATCAGAAAAGGTTATTGATCCTGTTTGTGAAATGAAGGTGAATGCGGCGAATTCAACCGAAAGCTCCGTCTATAAAGGTGAAACAGTTCACTTCTGCAGTCATCGTTGCAAAGAACTCTTTGATGAAACCCCTGATAAGTATGTAAAAAAGTAAATAGTATAAAACTAAAAATCCCCGTTTTGAATGCAAAACGGGGATTTTTTATGGTTTAAATATTTTTTAAACTTTCGCTAACGCTTGTTCCATATCAGCAATAATATCTGCGTGATATTCCACACCAATAGACAAACGCACTAAATTTTCCGTGATTGAAACCTGATTCTTAATGTCATTTGGAACATCGGCGTGTGTCATCGTATAAGGATGTTCTGCTAATGATTCCGTTCCACCTAAACTTACGGCCAACTTGATTAGTTTTAAATTGTCTAAGAACTTGAAAGCTGCAGCTTCACCACCTTTGATGTCGAATGAAATCATCGCACCAGCAGAAGAATATTGACGCTTGTAAATCGCTGTTTGAACGTCATTTCTATCTTCAGGAATGAAACCTAAATAATAGACTTTACTCACTTTTGAATGCTTTTTTAGGAAATTTGCTACTTCCACCGCATTTCGAGCTTGTTGATCGGTACGTACTTTTAACGTTTCCATACTTCTCATCAACATCCAACCCGTAAAAGGAGACGCCATATTTCCGAGGAACGTACGCAATCCTTTAATTCTAGCTAATAAACCTTTTGAACCAAGAACTGCTCCAGCTATTAAGTCAGAGTGGCCACCGATATATTTTGTGGCAGAATAAATGACAATATCGGCACCATGTTGAAGTGGGTGTTGCCACATTGGTCCCATATAAGTATTATCCACAGAAAGTACCACTTGTTTTTCGGATGAAGAAAATTCCTTTCCTATGGCAGCACACATTTCGATATCAATCAGGGCGTTTGTTGGATTGGCTGGTGTTTCAATATGAATTAATGAAAGTTTATCCGCTCTATCCGATTGTTTGATTCTATCAATAATCTCTTCTTTGGTATCATTCGGTGAAAAACCAATCGATTCGATATTCATTCTTTTCAACACGTGATTGATAAAATGGTCTGTTCCACCATAAACAGGACGTGAATAAACCAATAAATCTCCAGGGCTCAAAAATTCCAACATCACTGTAGAAATTGCAGACATACCACTTTCGAAAACAGCACAATCTTCTGCTTTGTCCCACAGACAAAGACGATTTTCAAGAATTTCTAAATCGGGATTATTTAAACGACTGTAGATAAGTCCAAGTTCTTCGCCTGCAGCAGCTTCACTAATTCCGTAAGCTACTTCGAAGAAACGCTTTCCTTCCATTGCCGAATTAAAAACGAAAGTAGAAGTTTGGAAAATAGGGCATTTTAGTGCTCCTTCTGATAATTTTGGGTTGTAACCGTAGGTCATCATAAGACTTTCTGGTCGCATTTTTGAATAATCCATGTTTTTGGTTTTTATTTTATTATTTGACCGTTCTTTTTATACATAAAAATGGAGTCACTCAAAAGTAAGCATAATAAACCATCATTTTGAATAAAAGCAATACAAGTTTTGCTTTTTAAAATGGTTAAAAATAAGCGTTAGAATATGATTCTATCAAAAGCATTTTTCTACTCAGAAGTCACTTGATTTTCTTCAAATGTATTTCTTTCTTAGAAACACGTTTCAGATGCCAAAATCCAATTATACCAGCAAGCGTAGAAGTGATTAAAACAGAGAATTTAGCTTCATTGATGTGGTAGGCGTCTTCGAATGAAAGGAGAGAAATAAAAATAGACATGGTAAACCCAATACCAGCTAAAAGACCAACACCAATCATATGTGACCATGTAGAATGTTCAGGTAATGTTGCAATTTTTAATTTCGTAGCGATAAAACAGACGATTGAAATGCCAATTGTTTTCCCGAATAAAAGACCTAGTAAAATACCTAAGCCAAGTGGTGAAAATAATCCATCTAACATTCCTGAAACGTAGGTGATATTGGTGTTTGCCAATGCGAAAAGTGGGATAACAATAAAACTAACTGGATTACCAATTAAACGTTCCAATTTCTCTAGTGGTGATTCTATATCTGTGTCGTTTGTCGGTAAAGTGAATGCTACAGCTACACCCGCAATAGTTGCATGAATGCCAGAATGATGAACAAAATACCAAACAAAAATTCCAGGAATTATATAGAAAAATAAATTCTTAATTTTCAAGCGATTGAATACTACTAAAACAGTTATAATTATAGTAGCATAGAGTAAATAAATAAAGCTGATATCTTCTGAATAAAAAATAGCGATAACAAGTATAGCGATGAGGTCATCAACGATTGCAAGTGCTGCTAAAAAAATCTTTAAACTTGCAGGAACAGATTTTCCTAAAAGAGAAATAACTGCTAACGCAAAAGCAATATCTGTTGCCATTGGAATTCCCCAACCATGTACCGTTTCTTGATTCATGTTAATGAAAAAGTAGATTGCTGCTGGAACGAGCGCACCACCAAAAGCAGCCATAATTGGTAATGCAGCCTTTTTGGGAGAGGATAGCTCACCTTCTACTAACTCACGTTTGATTTCTAGTCCAACTAATAGAAAGAAAATAGCCATCAAACCATCATTAATCCAACTTTCAGTACTAAATTTCAGTTGAATAAAAGTATTTTCGAACCCAATTGAATAATCAAGTAAAGCTTGAAAATTATCAGCTAGTGAGGAATTGGCAATGATTAAGGAGATGATAACGCACAAAAATAAAATAGAACTCCCAAAATACGTACTTTTTGAGAAATCTTTAAACGCTTTTAGATTGATTTTTTGTGCCATTTTTTTTATATTTGAGTACAAATATACTTTTTTAAAGACGAAAATATGGCTTTATAACAGATTTATAACCGACGTTTTAACTGTATTTAGAAACCTGACTATATATATGAAAGATGTGTAAAAAGTTGAAAATTTGAACTTCTAATGAAAATATTTCTTAGATTAATCCTCGGGCTTTAATTTCTAAGTATTTATTTATAGAATTGACCGTTAAATTCTGAGGAGTGGTGAAAATGGTTTGGAGTCCATTGGCTTGCAATTCTTGAATAATTAGTTGTTTCTCGTAATTGAACTTCTCGGCGATAATCTGATTGTAAATATCGAAACTCTTTTTTGCTTTTGTAGAAGCAAGCGCTGATAGTTCCGTGTTTTTAAATACGATAACGACTAAAATATGACTTTTATTGAGCAATTTTAAGTAAGGTAGTTGTCGGTAAAGAGCGTCTAATGTTTCAAAATTGGTATAGAGAAAAATGAGTGCTCTCTGATTTATTTTTCGCTTGGTATATGCATATAAACGTCCAAATTCAGGTTCTTCAAACTTAGTTGTAATCTTGTACAATGCTTCTGAAATGAGTTGCATTTGACTATTTCGCTTTTCTGCCACGATATGATTTCCGATATTCTTGGAGAACGTCAATATTCCCGCTTTATCGTCTTTCAAGATAGTTACATTGGATAATACTAAGGTGGAATTGATGGCATAATCCAATAAGGTCAGACCTTCAAATGGCATTCGCATGGATCGCCCTAAATCAATGAACGAATAGATAGGTTGTGAACGTTCGTCTTCGTATTGATTGACCATTAATTGGTGTGCTTTTGCAGTGGCTTTCCAATTGATAAACCGGGTTTCATCTCCTCGGGTATATTCTCTGATATGCTCAAATTCGAGTGTTGAACCAATTTTACGAATACGTTTAACACCCATTTCATCCAAACGATTGGTGGTAGCCATCAGTAGGTATTTCCGAAGTTGAATAAAAGACGGATAACACGGTAATTCCAACGGTTCGTCTAATATAATGCGTCTTTCAATTAAGCCTAAATGTTTTACTAAAGCAATGCATTTTCCAAAGCTATAAACACCACGTTTAACAGGTCTCAGTTGATAGTCGATGACTTCAGGTTGAAATGGAATGAGTTTTTTAATAACTTCGAAATCACGTTTTTGAAATTGAATAGGAATTTCTTCTAAAACTCTAACAGATAGCGTAGTAGAGTAGAAGCTTTCAATAGAAATACTAAAATCATTATAATCACCATTGGATAATTTATCGGGATAATTACGAATGATTTTTAGTGCGTTTTTTTTACCGAAAAGGAATATAATATCCCAAATAAAAGCAATAAAGAAGAGAAAAAGCAAAATTTTCACCGGTATCAATAGCCAATGCACAAAGAATGCAACTGTAAACAATGTTGCAATGCCTATTAAAAAGTAGAAGAATAGGTTGGTGAAAAATATGTTTTTCAAAAGCCGCATTAACGAGGAATTTCTACGGTGTCAATTATTTGTTGAATAATTTGTTTGGTATTAAATCCTTCCATTTCTCTTTCTGGTGTTAAAATAACACGGTGTCCAATTACAGGGTAAGCGATGTATTTTACATCTTCAGGAGTAACAAAATCACGTCCGTTCATTGCGGCTAAAGCTTTTGATGCGTCTAATATAGCTAATGATGCTCTTGGAGAAGCGCCTAAAGTCAAGTTAGAATTGTTTCGTGTTTGATGGACAAGTTGCGCGATGTATTGTATGATTTGCTCATGAACAAACACTTCTTTCACCAATGCTTGAAAACGGATTAATTCTTCTTTATTGATGGAGGTGCTTACTTCATTCTCCTTGTCGTTATTTTTACGTGTCTGTTGTTCTTTTAGAATTTCAATTTCACTTTCCAAACTAGGGTAGGAGACGTCTATTTTAAAGAGAAAACGATCTAGTTGTGCTTCTGGCAAACGGTATGTTCCTTCGTGTTCAATAGGATTTTGAGTCGCGAAAACCAAGAAAGGTTGATCTAAAGTATAGGTTACACCATCGGCAGTCACTTGCTTTTCAGACATACACTCAAATAATGATGCTTGTGTCTTTGCAGGTGCACGATTGATTTCGTCGATGAGAACGATGTTTGCAAAAATGGGTCCTTTTACAAATTCAAATTCATTGGTACGCATATCCAAAATAGAAGTTCCTGTAACATCCGAAGGCATTAAATCGGGTGTAAATTGAATACGGCTAAAAGCGGCATCAATCGTTTTGGCAAGTAATTTTGCTGTTACTGTTTTAGCCACACCAGGAACACCTTCTATGAGTGAATGTCCTCCAGAAAGAACCGAAATGAAAAGGAAATCCAGTAATTTGTCTTGTCCGACGATTACTTTTTTAATCTCCCTTTTAGCAGTTTCAATTTTGTCTTGTAATTCCTTCATGTCTATTCGACTTTCGAAGGGCATAAATCTTTCAAATTCACTCATATATTGTATTCATTAAAGCGATTAAACACGTGCGATTTGTATTTTTCGTAGCGTATAAATCTACGTAAAAAAAATGATTCATTTTTGGGTTAGCTCAAATTAACTCTTCTAAATTTTAACTTAAACCATTGCTTAAAGTTGTTCCAAGTGCATCAAAGTCAATTCCATCAAAATTTCCAGAACTCATCATAATCAAAACACTATTCTCCCAATTTTCATCTTGAATAAAGGATTGAAGGTCTTTTGTTTCGGTCATTACTCGAACATTATCCCCAAAATATTTCTGAACGTCATTTTGATTTAAAGGAGGTAACTTTTTATGCTCTACCACTTTTGGATTGTAATATACGATGGCGACATCGGCTTTGTCCATGGAGTTTTTGTAAAGCGGTAAAAAGTCTTTATTCAACGAAGAAAATGTGTGTAATTCCATACATGCTACCAGTCGTCTGTCCAGATATTGTTCTTTCACAGCAGAAGTGGTTGCTTTTAGTTTAGAAGGAGAGTGTGCAAAGTCTTTATACATGACAAACGATTGGCTTTCGGCTACTTTTTGTAATCGTTTTCCAGCACCTGTAAACGTTTCCATTGCTTTGTAAAATGCGGATGGCTCTATACCCATAGATGCACATAAATACATTGCTCCAACACAGTTTTGAAGGTTGTGTTTTCCGAAAATTTTTAATTTATAATTCGTTCCTTCCCAGTTGATGATTGTTCCTTCTTCGGTTGATTTATAATTGGGTGTAGAGTAGGGTATTGCCTTAATTTTTGAAGCAACATCTTCTCCGATTGTTTTAACAATTTCGTCTTCCTCATTATAAATTAAGGTGTCAGAAACTAAGTCAGCAAAAATTTTAAATTGTTTATTGTAATCTTCAATCGTTTTGAAAACATTGATGTGATCCCAAGCAATTCCACTAATCAGTGCAACATTTGGATGGTATAAATGAAATTTGGGTCTTCGGTCAATCGGTGAACTTAGGTATTCATCTCCTTCCAAAATCATATATTTAGCATCATGTGTCAATTTCACCATACAATCATAGCCGTCCAATTGAGCTCCAACCATGTAATCAATGTTCAAATTCAATACTTTAGCGACATGTAGTACCATCGATGTGATCGTTGTTTTTCCGTGACTTCCTCCGATAACGATGCGTATTTTATCTTTCGATTGTTCGTACAAGTACTCAGGATATGAATAGACGGGAATATTTAATTCTTTAGCACGTATGAGCTCAGGATTATCCTCTCGTGCATGCATTCCTAGAATAACTGCATCTAAATTCTGGGTAATATTGCTAGCATTCCATCCAATTTCGGAAGGAAGTATATTTTCATTCTTTAATTTTGTCCGTGATGGTTCAAATATTTCGTCGTCTGAACCAGTTACCTCAATTCCTTTTCTGTGTAAAGCAATAGCTAAGTTATGCATGGCACTTCCGCCGATTGCTATAAAGTGTACTCTCATAAATACATCTAATTTAATGGATAGTGTAAATATATAGTATTCTTTTACTGCGTTAAGTGACTGTGTAAAATGATTTGAACGAAAGAAAGTGAATTAAAAATTCAAATTTCGTCATACGAAAGGCTATAAACGAAAAAAATCCCGCTGTAAAACAACGG
>JBEBRN010000016.1:0-49401 GCA_040394775.1 Taishania pollutisoli | reverse complement strand
TAATACAAAGGCCAAATACGTAAAATACGACGCATGTAGAATTTCTTGAAGGATATGGTGTCCGATTTTTCTCTTTCTTTAACGAGTAAGTAGGTGATTAAAAAACCACTTATAACAAAGAATAAAACTACAGCTATGTGTCCGTTAGGGGGATAAAAATTCCTATCAAACATCGTTTCTGATATGTTTTGTTTTTTTAATATCTCGAGATGCCCCCAAACAACAATTAATGCTGCTAAAGCTCTTAATGTGTCTAAGCCTTTTAGATGTTTAATCATTTGGTTTATTTAATCCATTCATATTTATGCTAAGTAATTCTTTTAAATTTCTTGAATTATTCTCGCCAACTTCTCCACTTGTTCTCTCCTCGAATATTTTTCTATTCCTGAAGAATCACAAGCAATCTTCTTCGTAGTTTGAAATTCTTGCCACAAATCTAGCAAAACGATTTCTAAATGATGTGCATCTTTTACAACAATTCCACTATTTGTTTCTTGAATTAAATCGGCTTGTAAAGTTTTACTTATTCCGTCAATTTCTTCAATCTTGTAATACTTTTCCTTTAAGTTTTTCGCCTCTTTATCATCTGAATAACAAAGAATCATTTTTCGCTTGATACCCATATAATCGAATATTTTTGTACCCATATACGAGTAATAATTGAATAACAACATCACGTGATTTTGCGCTAGTTTTCCCAATACTTCACGATTGGGTAGGCGAGGAGTAAAACTAAAATGAGTGATGATTTTTGGATAATCTCCCAAGATGAAGCTTTTAATTCGTTCTTCTGTATTTACACCATAGAAGTTCACTTTCATGCTTACTTCTGGATGTTGAAGAATGAACTGACAGTATTTTGAAATAAAAGATTCCCACGGATGCCAATCATAAATGGTACCAACAAATGCAATGTTTAAGCAGTCAGGATTGGGTGTTATATTCGCAACTTGGTCAATCAACTCATGATCATATCCATTGGGAAGTATGTGAAAAGGTTTGCCTATCCCTAAACTTCGTAATTTATGTTCTAAAAATTCAGAAACAGTCGTTATTTGACTCACGTTACGCATGATTCTTTTTTCAAAGGTTTGGTAAAATGTTCTTAGAAATGGATTCTTTTCAATGTCGCCATATTGACTCCACAAATCACGGTAATCAGCTATCCAAGGAATAGTATACTTTCGACTTAGTTTAGATGCTACCGAAAATAAAACAAAAGGACTGCCAGTAGCAATAATCACATCTACTTTGTTCTCCTTTAAATAGCGATGTGCTTCTTTGTATAGTTCTTTGGTATATCCAGTCGTATAGAAATACTGGGCAAATTCATAATAAGCCGAAATAATCTTCCGAATGAGTTTATATTTATTTGCTCCATATTTTAATAACAAACGATTCGATAAATTCGGTTTGTAAGGCGTTCGAATAATAGTTCCAAAATCTGTTTCTTCTATTATTGTTTTATTGGATGCACTCGGCGCAATATAATCTAAAGCATTGCCGTATTTATTTTCCCATTGACGAGTAACAATGACCGGATGAATACCAAATTCTTTTAGATATTTATACCACGAGTACGGTCGTAAACCACCCACAGAAACATACGGCGGAAAATCATACGCAAGAATGAGGACTTTTTTCATGTGTACAAATATAAGTTTTTAACGGTTTAGTTATTCTTCATTGAAAATCAGTATGCGAAGTGAGATTCTTCCCTGGACTACCGTTTGTGTTAACTTCGTTGCTACCTTCGGTGGTCAAAAGCAATGCTTTTTCTTTCCTCCTAAGGGGGAAACCTATTCCTCATTTAATAATCATTCCTCATAGTGAGATTCTATTCTTCATTGAGAAATGATCTGTTCTGAAATAAGTTAACAGATTTATCTTTAATATAAAAATCCAAACAGCCAGATTGGAATGACTAGGTCTCTACCAATTTCAAGGTCATCTTTTACAACATACGAATTTGGTTTTCCCATTAATTGTTTATTCGTTTTATTTCTACCGCCGATTTCAAAAAAATAAGTGTCGTCAACTAAAAAATCAGTATGCGAAATATAATGAAGCGTATGTTGATACCCTACTTGATTTGCGAAAAATGTTTCTCTTAAATTCCCTTCGTTTACTTGGTCGCGCGCTAATAAATACATTAGATTCGTGTTTTCCAAATATATTTTCATAGGTTTTTGAAGTAAATTGATGCCTGTGTTTTCTTTGAATAAATTTTTGGTCAAATTTACCTCATCTAAATAATGAAAATAGGTCAATAAGGTATTACGATTCAGCTGTATTTTCTCACTTAACTTAGAAACATTGGGACTAAACGGTACAGCTTTGGCAATAATCGACAACAGTTGTTTTATTTTCGTAACATACGCTACGTCTACTCCTCGAAGCAATGGCATTTCAATTTCTAACATCAAATTAAGCACTTCATTCAAACGCATATAATACAAATTCTTTTCCTCTTGATAAAATGGATAGTAACCCGTTTTTAAATAATCTTCAAAAAACTGCAATGGTTTTAAATCCGACAAAATGGTTCTTGCTATGGTGGTATGATTTTGTAAAATAGCTTCTAATTTTACAACTGGAAAATCCAATCCTTTTTCAATTTTCAAATATTCTCGAAATGAAAGTCCTTGCATGGAATAAACAACTGCTCTTCTGCTTAAATCTGTTCTTGCATTTAATATCTCAAGTAAGGATGAACCTGTAAATACAATGTGTATTTCTGGATATTGGTCATATGCATTCTTGAGTTCTTGCGCCCAATTGGGATATTTATGTACTTCATCCAAAAACAAGTATTTCCCTCCTTTTTGAGAAAATTGTCGAACCAAATCAATTAATGAATTTGAATTAAACCATACTTGATCCAATGAAGCATATAAGGTTTTATCCAAATTTTCTTTCAAGTGAATCTTGATATATTGCAGTAAAAGTGTTGTTTTGCCAATCCCTCGAGCACCTTTGATACCAATTAACCTTGCTTTCCAGTTGATCGTTTCCATGACGCTTCGCACAGAGTCAACTTGCGTTATCGCTATTTGTTTTTCAGATATTTCGATTAATTCTTGCATAATTTGTTTGTTAGACTATACAAATATAACTAATATTGCTTATTAAAATAATTAAAATACAAAAATTTTGTTTGTTAGTATGAGCAAATATGGTTTTGAATATTATTTCTAAGATGTAATTGACTTTAGATGTTTGACTTGTCAGTAGTGAAATTCTTCCCTGCATTACCGTTTGATCTTCAAAAACTTCCTCCTTCTTCCCTGCACTGCCGTTTGTGTTAACTTCGTTGCTACCTTCGGTGGTCAAAAGCAATGCTTTTTCTTCCCTTTGGAGAGCCCGTTCCGAACATTCGGAAGGGTTAGGGGGAGGTTTTTGGGTTGGTCAGGGGGAGGAAGTAATATTGGTGAAATTCTCAATCTTTTCCTTAACTTTATCCCCATACTTTAATAAATGAATCAACGACTAATTCTATTAACAGCTGGTTTTCCCTACGGAAAAGGAGAAACATTTTTGGAGAATGAAATCCACTATTTATCGGAAGGATTTCAAGAAGTAATAATCGTTTGTCCAAAGTCTACGGATATTACGCATCGGGAAATTCCATCCAATTGCTTGGTTTCTTTTTATCCAAAGGAATTATCGAAAATAGAAAAATTAAAAGCGATATTTGGCTTGTTGAACCCTATGACCTGGAAAGAAATCAATATAATTCAAAAAATCTATCAACTAAAACTTACAAAAGGAATTCTTTCTACTTTACTTATATCATTGTATCAAGCGAAAAAGATAGCTCTCTTCTTACAGCAGAATCACCTAAAAGTAAATCACCAAAATCAAGAAACTATCTTGTATTCGTATTGGTGTGATGATACGGCGTTGGCGTTGATATTGTTAAAAAAGCGAAATACAACTATTAAATGCATTTCAAGAACGCACGGTTGGGACGTGTATTTTAACGTTCATGAATTAAAATATTTACCATTTCGACATTTTATATCCGAAAATTTAGACGGACTTTTTACTATTTCAGAGAAAGGTAAAAATGAAATTAAGAATACATGGAAAGTGCAAAATTTGAACAAAGTACAAGTGGCTCGATTGGGCGTTAAAAGTCAAGTGATTCAATCAGATAAAAAATCGGCTATTTTTACCTTAGTGAGTTGTTCTAACGTCATTCCTTTAAAACGAGTAGAACTTATCGCTCAAGTGGTTTTAGAAAGTGAAATATCTATTCAATGGATTCATTTTGGAGATGGCGTAGGTTTACATGCGATTCAAGAAAAGTGTGAAGTAGAAAAAGATAAGCATCACGCTATTTCTTTTCGAGGAAGAGTGACGAACGAAGAAGTTTTAGCGTTCTATCAATCCAATTATATCGATGCATTCATTAACGTGAGTACATCCGAAGGAGTTCCTGTTTCCATTATGGAAGCACAGAGTTTTGGAATTCCATGTATTGCAACAGATGTTGGTGGAAATTCTGAGATCGTTACTAATGAGAATGGTATTCTGCTCGCTGAAAATCCAAGTATAAACGCTATCCAAATGGCATTTAAATCCATTTTAAATCATCCTGAGAAACGACAAAAAGCTTTCCAAACTTGGGAAGAGAAATACAATGCAACGAAAAATTATTCTGAATTTGTGGAAAGGTTGAAAGCGCTTTAACTTTTATAAATCGCTATCAATTTCTCCACATATTTCTCCATCCCAAAATCTTGTGCGAAGAGCCTCGCATTTTCTCCCATTCGTTTTCGTTCGTTTTCATTTTCTAGAAGAAACTGAATTTTATCAGCAAGTAATTTTGGATCTCTTTCCCAAATCATAAAACCATTTTCTCCTTCTCGAATTAAATCACGATTGCCAATACCGTCTGTACAAACAACTGGTAAACCGCAAGCCATTGCTTCGATCATCACTAAACCAAACGATTCTGAATGTGAGGTATGTATATATATGGATGATTTTGAAAGGATTTCTTCAGGGAAATCAACCAATCCTAAAAATTCAATTGAATCTTCTAACGCTAATTGTTTTGTAAGTTCAATTAATTCATTTTTTAATTTGCCATCTCCTACAAATCGAAGTTTTACTTCCTGTTTTCTTTGTTTAAGTTCGTAAATAGTTTCAATAGCTAGTTTCTGACCTTTGTTTGGAGTCAAACTACCAATCATAGCCAGAGTATTACTTTCCTGTTCATTAATTATGGATGTAAATCGTTTTGTATTGATAGCATTATGAAGAAGATGTGAGTATATCTTCTTAGGCAAGTTTTTTCTTATATATGTGTTTGTATCTTTAGATACTCCAATAACAACAGAATCTTGTTTCAAATTTTTTAAAACCAAACTACGTTCATAATAATTTGCCAACAATTCCTTACTGAGGAATGTCTTTAAAGATAAAGAACGCATTTGCTTCATATTATCATGAAAATGGATGATACGTTTACACTCCTTGGGAATTTTACAAAAAGCTAAATTTATTTCCGATTCAAATAAATGAGAATGAATAATTGCTGGTTGAAAATCATCAATCACCGCTTGTAATTCAATTACATCAACTTGATTCTTTCTAATTAAGGACAAGGAAAGCTGCGTACTGACAATTTTATAGTGAAGTGTTTCTGTTAAAAAAATATAGCTATTTGATGGATGTAAAGCTATAATTTGTACTTCGTGTCCTTGATTTTGAAGTTCAACACTCATATCTAAAGCAATGCGTTCGGCGCCGCCTTTTCTTAAATTTGGGATTATATGGAGAATTTTCATATTCTCAGATTTTTTGATATTTCATTTAGATAATCGATATCTATTGTCTTTACGCATGGAACGCCCAGAACTTCACTTTCATAAGCCACTAATCCCCAAGATTCACTATAACTCATATATAGGTTTAAATCCATAGAAGCTAATAGAGAGAAAAACGTTTCACGAGGAATATTTTTGCCATATTCAACCATTCTGTCATCCATTTGTAGATAGTTAAATATGGATTTATCCAAGACATGAATAACCGTATTATTAACCATTAATGCATGAATAACTTGATTGTGTAAGTTCTTATTAAAAGTATCTGCACCAAAAACACCAATGTGTATTTTAGTTTTATCTAAATTTAATTTATTTATGTTTTTAGAAATTATTGGTTCAGGTAATGGTTGATGGTAGGTATTAAATTGATATAAAGTTGAAAACACTTTTTCTACACCATTTTTTATAAAGCCAAATCTTTTAATCTTTTCTTTTTTCCCAAAATCTATCAATTTCCCAATATAATTTTGTTTTGATTTTTCATGAAATTCGCTTATTGTTCCATGAAAAATGACCTCAATAAAAGTTGAGCTATAAAGTAACTCAATCCAATCATAAAAATAATTAGCAAATCCACTAATAATGACTTTTTCAAAATCAAGTTGCTGTATATGATTACAAAGCTCTATAGTTTGCTTATCCGTAAAAACTGAATTTGAATAATATTGTGGAATTTCAATAGAACAATCAGGGTATAGACTTTTAGTAGCATTTGCAATACCTAGCCAATTACCTTCAGTCGGAGCGCCGAAAATACAAAGTACTGAAGAACTGTTGCGTATTGTTGCAATGCTATCTTTAAGTTTTTGTAAATCTATTTTTGTCTGATTACGCTTAAAAATGGATTTGATTTTAGTGATCATATATTAAAAATTCTTTGCATTCAAATTATCAAAACTTGATAATTTTTTTCTCTAATTTAATAACCCTTTATTTTTCAATTCTTGCAAGGACTTTTCATATAAATCTACACCTAATTCCTGTGTTTTCAGCCATTCAACGAATATTCGCAAACCTTCATTTATAGAATATTTGGGTTTATAATTTAGAATATTCTCTGCTTTCGAAATATCAGCAAAATTATGTCTAATATCTCCTTTTCGATATTCTCCGTTAACTATAATATTACTAGTATCATTGCCAATGAATTCCTTTAGAACATTAGCGATTTCTAGTACCGTAGTTGGTGTGCCGCTACCTATATTTAAGATATGCTGGGATGTTTTATCAAATTCTATTGCCTTCACGACTGCATCTAATACATCTAGACAATAGACGAAGTCTCTAGATTCTTTACCATCTTCAAAAATAAAGATGTCTTTTCCTTGAAGTATTCTACTGGAAAAGATAGAAATAATGCCTGTATAAGGATTTTTTAATGATTGACCAGGTCCATAAACATTTTGAAATCTAAGTCCAAAAAAGGATACATTATTTGCCTCACAAACATTCTTCAAATATATTTCTTGGAAGTACTTCGTTATAGCATAAGTCGATATCGGATTTATTCCTGAATTCTCGTCAGTTGCTTGCACAATTAGCTCTGAATTATCAATAGGATCAAGACATTCGAAAATTCCTTTCTTTAGATCATCAATTTCTCGACCTTCTGGATAGATTACATTTCCTTTACGATTTATGTATTTTCCCTCTCCATATATTGATCTTGAAGATGCTAATACAATTTTTTCAATTGACTTGTAATTAGAAAGACAGTCCCCTAGAATAGTTGTACCTATACAATTAGAATTAACATAAGATGTTGCTTCATACATTGATTGACCTGTCCCTGTTTGAGCTGCTAGATGTACAACAATGTTGATATCATTACTTAGTACCTTTTCCCAATCTTTTGGATTAGTAACATCACCAAGTATAAAATGACAATTGTCCTTTATTAAGTTATACGTATATGAATGACCATCAGAACCATGTATTTGAGGATCCAAATTATCTAATACAAAGACTTCATAATTATCTTTCAATGCATTTACCAAATAGGAGCCAATAAAACCAGCACCTCCTGTAATTAATATTTTTTTCATTATTTAGGGATATTAAATTTTAAGAATTCTTTTGCACTTGAAGTTTTTCTTGAATATTGAAAAAGGATTATAGGAAAATATTTCTTAAAGATCTTTTTTTCAAAATCTCTAATTTCTTTAATTTCTTCATTTCTTTTTGTCTTATTTATAAAGTAAAAGAAATCATCCATACTAATATTTAATCTAAAAATAAGCATACAAATAAGAAAATACAATTTACCATACATTTTCAATAACCCAAGCCAGTCAGAGATAATAATCTGACCATGTCTCCAACCAGAGAAATTTGCAGAGGCACTACCTCCATTCCAATGTAATAATGTTGTTTTCGATAATAAATAATGTCTGTATCCAATATTTTTAGCTCGGTAACACCAATCAACATCATCAAAATACATAAAAATATCCTCATCAAAGAATAAAGCATCTTTTTTAAATAAATCAGCATTGATCAATCCATAAGTTATCCCTATCCATTTTGATTCATGATCTTTTTGATGTAAAGTTAACCGTTCACTCGTACTCATTTTGTACTGGAATAGATTAAGTTTAATGCATATAGGGTTAGCTCTTAAGAAATTGCGAATACTGATATAATTTATATTAGAATTAAATTGAATAATATCGTCATATCCCTTCAATTGGCAACCAACCATTCCTACTTTAGTGTCCTTTTCAAGTTGTTTATAATAGTCTAATGTTATTTTTATTGTGTTTTCAATGAATTCTGTATCTGAATTTATAATTAATATATATTTACCAGAACAGTGATTAACTCCTATATTATAAGCAACTGAAGTACCTGCGTTTGAACCTGAGTTCACCCATTTTACTTCTTTAAAATCTTTCATTACTATCTCTTCTGATTCATCTTCCGAATTGTTATCTACAACAATCACTTCAAAGCTTAATTCCTTCGTGAATTTGTATATTGAACTTAAACAAGTGTGTAAAAGCTTTGGAGTTTTATAATTTACAGTAACTATCGATACATCTATATTTTTCATCAATTAAATTTATTAATTTTCAATTTATTAATTTCCCTAACGTATTAGCAATTATTTTTGCACCTATGGGTGACCAATGTGTCCCATCGTAATAGTAAACATCTTTATTGTTTTTCAACGCGTTACTTAAAGTTAGATGGATGAGCATAGGTATAGTTTTTTTGCGTTTTGATTAAATCAGCAGCTAGAATTTTTGAAAAGATATCTGCCCCTGTTGAATTCAAATGTAAAGAGTTATAAAAATATTTTTTATCATAGCAAAGGTAATTGTTAGAGTAATTCAAAAACGGTATTCGATATTTATGGGAAAGTTTTTCGTATAGTTTTATTATTTGCTGTCTATTTGATACGTATTTCTGACCATCAATATATTCAGGAGTGTATATTAAGATTACTTCAATTTTTTCTGATTTACAACTTTTGAGAAAATGTTCAAAGAGTTTTATTGAGGCGGTATCTAATTTAGCAGTATAACTACTCTTTATTTTTCTAGCCTCATCGAAATCACTATTCCATTTTTTCTCCACGCCTTTATAGCCTTTCTTTCTTAGATGGTTATCTTTTGATGCTGAGGTAATAATTTCAGTATTATGACGAAACCTTATTAGAGGGATGAAATAATCAAAAAAAGTATACCCTTTATAAGTTGATGTTGATTTATAGATATCAATATTCCATAACATATAGGGTAAAAATTGCGACATATTATATAGCTCTTCTTTCTTCTGAAGCGTTAGAACATCTACTGAGTAAAGAATGATTTTAGGTTTAGTGTTGTTTTTTCGATATTCCTTATATCTCAAATATTGAAGCCAAAAATTATGACCGTCAATACCAAAATTATAAGTGTCAAGTTTCAACGAGTCTTCAATAATTTCTGGATCTATATGAACCCAAGCTCTTGATGAACCAAATATTGCAATACTACTTTTTATTTCTCCGCTGTAAATGGCATTCCAAACTTCAAACTCTCCAGTACATTTATTTGTTTTTTTCAATTTTGCTGAAATATAGAAATCTACAGGTAAACACAGTATAACAAACGTTAATGAGCAAAATATAATGTTAATGATAAATTTTCTCATATCTAAAACTGAAAGTATATAAATTCTTGTTGTTTACCTTGGGTGAAAATAATGACGAGACCAATAATAAAATAAATACTCCACCTATAAATACGCTTATTTATATTGGTAACTTTAAAAAGAGCATATTGACTTTCTCTACCAAACCATTCTACTATGAAAAACAAAACAACAATGATTAAAATTGAATATCCTAATTTCCAATGTATTAAATTAATAGTATCAATATAACCTTGTTTATGAAACAGCCCCAAGATTAAGTCGTGTATATATTTTATCGCATGACCAATGTTCTCTGCCCTAAAAAAGATCCAGGCAAGAACGGTTAAACTGAAGGTGACAGACATTGCGAAAAATTCTTTTATAGTCGGTAAATAACGCCCTTCAGCTACAATATCAAGGTTATTTCTATTGGTATTGAGTAAGATTGAAGGCATGATATATAATGCATTCAAAGTTCCCCAGGCAATAAATGTCCAATTGGCACCATGCCAGAAACCACTTACAATAAAGATAATAAAGGTGTTACGAACTTTCATCCACATACGACCTCTACTTCCTCCTAATGGAATGTATAGATAATCTCTAAACCACGTGGAAAGTGAAATGTGCCAACGTCTCCAAAACTCTGCAATATCTCTCGAAAAGTAAGGGAAGTTAAAGTTGCGCATCAAGTCAAAACCAAAAAGACGAGAGGTTCCAATAGCAATATCTGAATAACCAGAGAAATCACCATAAATTTGAAAGGTAAAAAACAGAGCTCCCAACACTAGAGAGGCACCAGAGTAATTCGCTGAATTGTTAAAAATCATATTGGCATATTCTGCACAGTTATCTGCTATGACTATTTTCTTAAAAAGTCCCCATAAAATTTGACGCATTCCATCCACGGCTTTTCCATAATCGAAATGACGTTTTTTATAAAATTGAGGAAGTAAGTGCGTTGCTCTTTCAATCGGCCCAGCAACCAATTGTGGGAAGAAGCTCACAAACGCTGTAAATGCGATAAAATCTTTTGTAGGTTCTAATTTTCGTCTGTAAACATCAATTGAATAACTTAAGGTTTGGAAGGTGTAAAAACTGATACCCACCGGTAAAATAACATTTAAGGAATTCGCATTGATTTCAGTTCCAAAGAATGAAAACGCAGACACAAAATTATCGAGGAAAAAGTTGTAGTATTTAAAAAAACCTAAGAATCCAAGGTTGACACTAATACTTGTCCACAAGAGAATTTTCCTTTTGGTTTTATTTTCTTGTTTTAAAAGACTGACTCCAATAAAATAATCCACTAATGTACTGAAAAGTATAAGAGATAGAAAGCGCCAATCCCACCAACCATAAAAGACATAACTCGCAGCAACTATTAAAAAGTTTTGTAGCTTTAAGTTCTTATTTGCAACAAACCAATACAGTATAAAAACTATGGGCAGAAATAGGGCGAAATCAATGGAGTTAAATAGCATCTATGTGTATGAATTTCGATTCTATGATTTTGTTCGAATAGCATTTATCATTCTTTTCATTCTTCTTAAAGGTGCTAAAATCATATTTCCTAATTTATAGTCCAATGTATTGACTAAATTTTTATGATCATGATAAAGTTTGACATACTCACTATGTAATAAAGCACTATGCTTTTTATAAATATGATTCAATGCGCTATTTTTACCCGATTGACCTTTAGACGTCCGTGAAACTGTTAATATCCGATAATCGAAAAAAGTCTCATTCACATAATGAAACTTCCATTTCGTTTCAGAAATACACAGCCAAAGGTCATAATCTTCTGTAAAACCAGTTCTACTAGTAAATAAATCATAACCTCCTGAATCTATAAAAGTTTGCTTTCTTAAAACAGTTAAAACAGTAACTAGATTTGCAACAAACATTCGCCTTATTGAAAATGGTGCTTGCACTCGTAATTCTGTTTTATTCTGAAACAACTGTATATTCCCATATACCACGCCAACTTCCGGCTCTTTACTAAAAATAGACAATCCCTTATGAATAGTGTCTTTACGAATTAGATCATCTGAATCCAAGAACACAATAAATTCACCTTTCGATTTTTCAACACCAAGGTTTCTTGCGATTCCAGGCCCTGAATTTTTTTGGTAATAGACGCTAATCTTCGATTTTTGTTCTAATATCTTTAGAGCTGCTATTGTATCTAAATCTGTTGATTCATCATCTACAATAACTATTTCATAATTTTCATAGGTCTGTTTTTCAACAGATTCAATCGTTTCATAAAGATATTTTCCAGGATTATAACATGGAATAATGACAGATACAAGTTGGTTCATAATGATTACTAGTAATTATTTTATTTTTTCTAATCAAGCAATTCTCTATATTTTTGGATAAAAGTAGCACTATTAAACTGTTTATGAGCATATTCAAATGCATTTTCAGAAAGTTGGTTGAATTTAGTCCTGTTAGTATAGATATTAGATAATTGACGAACAAAATCTCCTAACATATCCACAGCACTATTTTCAATTAACAATCCATTTTCAGCTGGTGTTATGTGGTATGGAATTCCTCCAACGTCTGTTGATACGGGAACAGCACCGCACATCATACCTTCCATGATTGCCATTGGAAAACCTTCTCTTGTAGAGGTCATTAATACACAGTGGGCTTTTTCGTATTCACTTAATAACTCGAGTGAATTAGTAATGTGCCCTCTAAAAATACAATCTACTCTATTTTCTGGAAGAACACCATTTTCTAAATCCGGTCCTATTAAGACGAGATTAATATTTGGTGAAATTTCTTTCAACTTTGACGCAATTTGTCCAATCAATTCAATTCGTTTTTCAGAGCTATTTCTTCCGACATAAACAATATTAAAAGACCTTGAAGATTTATCAGGCATTTTGTCACAAACAATTCCAACCATATTCTGAATAATCTGTACTCGCTTTATTAATTCAGATGAAATAAGAACATTTTCATATTGTTCAACAAAATCTATTTTCACTTTCTCTGATATTACGATTCTCTTATCGAGTAAATCGACATAAGGCAAACTATATTTTTCATATCCAAATTCATCTATATGCGTAAAAGCATGAATCAAATCAATTTTCACGATTGATTTGTTCAACTGTGGTAGAATATCGTAAAAGAACTTGTTATTACATCCAAATACTTTGGCATTGGTTTCTTTATTTAATCTTTTAATCATTAAATTAAATATTTTTCTTTTGTAAAAACCCTTAACTAAATAAGGCTTTAGTTGAAAGCAAGTTGCCTGTTCTATAAATTCAGGTAGATAGTGTGTGTTGGTGTGCTCTCCAGTAAAAAAAACAACAGATTTACTATTTATAGCTTTTACTATTTGTAAGTGAATCCATTCTGCTCCTCCTGTACTGCTAAAGGGAAAGAAGAAATATACACCGACATTTTTTGTTTGTGATTGTATAGTTACGATTAGTTTAATAAACTTTAAATTATAATTGATCCAATCATATAGATTTGTAATGAGCCCGTATAAATGTAGCTTCTTGAGTATGTATTTTATGCAATTTTTACTTGTATGAATGAAATTAGTGCTCATTGATTTATCTAAAGGTTATTGTATTTTTCAACTTATTTTCAGAATCCTTTTCTGAGCTTCTTTATATATTAAATCATATTCTCTTGCTGCAATTTCAATATCAAATTTTGCGGCTGCTAAGTCTGCTATTTTAGAATCATTTTGTAATTTCTGTCTATCTGAATAATACTCAAGAATGGCTTCCGCAAATAAATTGTAATCAGGTATATCCTCTTTAGATTTGTTTTCAATGATAATTCCAGCACTTTGTTCCTGCTCATCACGAATCATTTTTGGTATTTCACCAGCGTTCGTTGATATAACAGGTTTACTGCATGCGAGATATTCGGCTATAGTACTTGGGCAACTTTCTGATGGAAAATAGGAGGGTAGGATTCCAACATCAAATAATGGAATATACGTCAATGGGTCCCTTACAACCCCTAAAAATAAAATTGTTTTACTTTGATATTTATTTTTAAGCTCATTGTAATAGTCGTTTTCTGGTCCGCAAAGTATGAGTTTAATATCAGAATAGCCTTCATTATTCAATTTGTTTACAGCATTTATGGCTACTTCCATTCCCTTTTCAGGAATTGAGCGACTTATCTGTCCTATCACAAAGTCAGTATCATCTATTCCATGATTTATTCTCAATTCTTTATTTAAACCATTGCTCTTTGGTAAAGCATTGTATATTAATTTTTTATTGTCTGTTAATTTTAGATTTGTTCGATCAAAAATGGTCAAGTTTTTATCGGCAACATACGTCATTCCATTAATATACGGAATTACTTTCTCAACTAAATCAACCTTGTCATAATCATTATAACATCCCTGACTAGTTAAAATCCAAGGGATGGGAATAGTAGTGACGATATTCTCATACGTAAAAAAGTCAGCACCCAACAAGTGACTATTGACTATATCAATCTTGTTTTTATCAATAATTCTCTTGTAATAAGCTATTTTCTCTTTTTCAAGAAATCCCTTCAGAAATCCCTTCTTCTTAAAAATCTTAACAAGTGTATTAAACTTGTATAAGATTCTCATTTTCAGATTTATTGACTCTTTGTAGGGATAAATGAACGTTACATTTGAGTTATTCTTCCAATAGTCAAAATAGTCGATTTCATTACCGTTTGGATAGGAAATTAAAACAAAACATGTATTTCCTTTACTTTCTTGATTTTGTATCAATCGTAATAGGAATGTTTCGGCGCCACCGACAGCAACACTATTAATTACATGTAGAATATTCAATGCTTATAATTGTTTAAAGTTTAATGAAATGATTTTAAAGCTATTCATAAATTATCACTTTTTATGATTCTAATTTAGAACAAGTGTATTCGGCAAGAAAAGGAGATAGTTTAGATTCCGGTAATCTACCTTTGTAAAAATTACCAGATTTTACAACTAATTTTGTGCAAAAATTCAAGACATCAATTTCCTCAACTAAATCACTGATAAATAGATGGATATAATATTCCCCTTCATTTAGAGCTAACTTTGGGAGTACAAATTGTACTTTAAAATTCTCTATTGTATTATCGATACTGAATTCTTGTGCGTTTACAATGGAGTTAGACATATGGAAAAAAGGATTGTCACTACCATCTATTACTTTAACTGAGACATGTAACTTATCATAGTTATTAGGCTTGATAACCTTAAGATCTAAAAGTATTTTTAATTCTTGTCCACATTGTGCTAATTCAATTTCTTTGTCCTCAGCATTTAAAAATCTAATTCGTTCAAAATGTATTTTTCCATTTCCAATACGAGTTTCAATATCTACTAAGTTTTTTGTGGTTTTTTCAGATCTAAATGAATTTAGGTATTCACTAATAATGGGAGCAGTTTCTCCTATTCTATGTACCTGACCATCTTTTAGAATTATAACTTTATTGCAGAGCTCCATAATCGCAGTCATATTATGACTCACAAACAATACTGTTCTTCCACCGCCTTTACTAACATCTTGCATTTTTCCAATGGCTTTCTTTTGAAACTCGGCATCACCAACTGCAAGCACTTCATCCACCACTAAAATATCCGGTTCCAAGTGAGCAGCAATAGAAAAACCAAGACGAACCGTCATTCCTGAAGAATAGCGTTTTACGGGCGTATCAATATAGCGTTCAACACCCGCAAATGCAATAATCTCATCTAATTTAGACGTAATCTCTACACGGGACATTCCCATTATCGCTCCATTCATATAGATGTTTTCACGACCAGTCATCTCTGGATGAAAACCTGTTCCCACCTCTAAAAGTGACGCCATTCTTCCATTGTATTGTATGCTACCCGTTGTAGGTTTGGTCACTTGTGAAAGTATTTTCAACAAAGTAGATTTTCCAGCACCATTTTTTCCAATGATTCCTACAACATCTCCTTGTTTAATATCAATATTAATGTCTTTCAATGCCCAAACATAATCGGATTCCCCTTTCGATGCGCGATCATTTGTTTCTCCAATTTTTAAATACGGATCTTCTTTTCCACGAACAGAAGTAGCCCACCATCTTTTTAAGTCGTGCGAAATTGTTCCAGTGCCAACTACTCCTAGGCGATACTGTTTGGAAAGATTTTCTATTTTAATTGCTGTCTTCATATTTTTTTTGGTGGCTGGGTTAAATAGGTGACTAGGTGGACGGGTTACCCAGTTACTCCGTCACTTAGTCACCTCTTTCTCCTCCTCACCCTCTATTCTTCAAATACTTTGTTAATCCTAAAATTTGATTCGTTATTATTTTCACTTTTTCATTAAAATCCGTAAGTGCATCCTCTGTAATATACTCTAAATTACACGCTATTAACATTTGAGTTTCCAGTTCAGACATACTACCAATTGCAATATATAAAAATTGAATGAATTCCTTATTATGTTGCCTTCCTGCACCTTCAGCAATATTAGATGGTATTGATACCGCTGACCGCCTAATTTGACTCGTTAAACCATACATTTCTTCCTTTGGAAAACTTTTTGTGAGTCTATAGACATCTGTCACTAACACAATCGAGTTTTTCCATGCTTCAAGATCCTTATGTGTTTTCATGTTTTTTTTATTTTTAGGTGGCTTGGTGAATTGGTAACTGGGTGAAGGAGTGACTTGGTCACCCAGTCACCCAGTTACCCAGTCACCTTCTTCACCTCTTCACCTTCTTCACACCGTATCCATAAATCCTTTTTCTACCTTATTAAAAATAACAATTCCTGAGACTAATAAAACAATCATAAATAGAAAACTATAACTCAAGTAAAGCCATGAAAAAACACCTTGGCCGATAGCGCCGTACTTAAAGGTCTCTACTACGGATGTCATCGGATTTAAAGCAATCAACCACTGTTTATCTTCAGGCATAGTACTCAAAGGATAAATAACAGGAGTAATGTACATCCACAATTGAACACCGAATTGAAGTAAGAAAGATAGATCTCTGTACTTTGTAGTAAGTGCTGAAAAAATTATTCCAAAACCAAGACTTAATCCTGCTGCTAAAACAATTAACAGAGGTAGTAGTAAAATATGTATGTTCGGATTCACATTTCCGTCCGCTTGGAAATAGTAATATATGTAAATAATAATAAATATCACGAATTGAATAGAGAACTTGACTAAGTTGGAAATAGTTACAGATATTGGTACGACGAGTCGAGGGAAATATACTTTTCCAAATACCGCTTGATTTTCAATAAAGACTTTAGAATTTCGTGTGAGACAATCCGCAAAATAATTCCAGAGAATAATCCCTGAAAAATAAAACAGTGGTTTAGGGATTCCGTCCGTTGAAAGACCCGCTAAATCACCAAAGACAAACATGAACATGATAGTTGTCAGTATCGGCTGAATCACAAACCATAAAGGACCCATGATGGTTTGTTTATAAAAGGTAACGATGTCACGCTTTACATACATGTATATAAGATCTTTATATGCCCAAAGTTCTTTTAGATTTAGCTCAAAAAGAGAAGAAGTTGGCTTAATGTGTTTATCGAAAGCACTCATTTAAAGATATTGAATTAGCATCGGTTGTTTTTTTAATCCTTCGTGTTCTAAATGTTTAATATAGTGTTAAAACAAGATACAAATGTAGCTTTTTTAAATCAATTACGAATGTTCAGTTGTCAATTAAGAGTTCTCTATATACGTCCATTCGTAATTGTTTTCATTTTTAATTCGTAATTGTCTTAAGGTTGCGTCGTCGCATTTATTTGAATATTCAAAGTTGCTCCTTGATTCAGAACTGGATTTTGTATAATGATGTTTTTAATAATAGGAACAACATTAGGTAAAGGATAATAACGATATCTTGAATCACCAATACCGCCGTCTTTCCATGGAACTGAACCACCATAGAGCCCTAATTCATTCCCATCTGTGCCGGCTCCAATAGCCGGCGACCCTACTTGAAGGTGAAAATTTGCAAATGGACCATTTGCAGGTACTGTATACGTATAATTTAAAAGAATATTGTAAGGCGTGGGATTTACAAACATAGGGTCGACGTTAAATTGATTGGCTACAGAAGAATTTCCATTTGAAGTAAGGTTGCTAAAATCTGATGTAGATGAAGGTGCGTATAGAACATTATTAGAAAAAACGACATTTTTACAACTAAAAGCAAAAGAGATAGTTAGTGGATTATAAAAGATGTTATTTGCAGCAATTCCACCCATAAAATATAAATGTTGAAAAATAATATTGTTAATAAATATATTATCTTGACCTTGAGTATTGCCAGCTAAGAAGCTGTAAATAAGGTTTTTATTAAATTGACAATTAAATAAACTACCCCCAGAAACTTTAAACAATATGGTATTATTTACTTTTAAATTAATAATTTTATTTTTGATAATGATGCCTCCAATGATTTTACAATAAGAAATACTTATTGAATCCACTGCGTTTAATAGAGTAGCATCTTTCTCATATAGATAAAGTATAGTTATCGCCAATCCAATAATCTTCGATTTAGAAGCATGCTCCAATGTCGTCGTATTATAGGTCAAAGTCAAATTTCCTAGTGTCGAAGTTCCTGCTGGTGCCTTATCGGGCAGAGCGCCTTCGCCAATCAATACCAAACGTTTTGTCAAAGTGACATTTCCATACGAAGTTGGAGAGCGGTGAATTAACAACGTATCACCCGCATTCGCAGCATCAATCGCTAATTGTAAATCGCTGTATTGCCCTGGAGAAGGATTGTTATTATTAACCGTTATAATTGCTCCAAACGAAGTAGAGAAGGAGAAAAAAACGAATAGTAAACTAGTGAGTTGATAGATTGATTTCATGGGTTGAGAGTTATAATCTGTAAAAATAGGAAAAATATTATAATGATTAATGAAAGAACATAATGGTTAATGATAAATGATTAATGAGATTTTTTCGAGAGGTTTGAGATTTATCTTGGTGGGTTAATATTTCTTCAGATTATGTCGTCCCTTCGGAACTAAGATAAGCGTTCGTTTTCGCTCGGCAGCGCTTCGCCCTACCATCGCTAATATCATCCCTTCGGGATTGACTAGTCCTGAAGGGACGCTATAAATTCGGGGAGTAAGAATTGCTCCCCGATAACTCTAATTGCTCCCCGATGATTCTAATTGCTTCCCCTTAATTCTAACTTATCTTCCAGTCCTGAAAGGACGACATTTGTTCCGGGAGTAAGAATTACTCCCACATATATTGCTCATCGTACTCTATATCATTTTCAACTAATAATTGGATATATTCTTTCTCGAACTCCTTTCTCCGATGATGCTCATGTTGCTTAGCAATATATCTCACAACAACTTCGACTTCATTTGGCCAAACTGAAAACGCCGCATACCCATCTTGCCATCGAAATGCGCAAACTCTTGGATCTTTTGTTTTTATCCACTTAGAAGAATTCGCTTTTATCTTTTGCACTAAAGTCATCAAGGCTATCTTTCTAGATAACATACAGAGGATATGAATATGATTGGTAAATCCACCAACAATTAGCACAGGACATCCTAATTCTTTGCAAGTTCCACCGATATACGCATGAAGTTCTTTTTCGAAAGTTGGATAAATCACATGCTCGCGATATTTGGTGCTAAACACAATATGAACATAGTTTTTGACGAGTGATTGGCTCATAATTTTAATTTTTTAAAGGCTAGTATTTTAGTTTTCTAAATTAAGATAAGAATAAATAATGATTAATGGAAGGAAAAATAATGGTTAATGGTTAATGATAAATGGTTAATGAGATTTTTCGAGAGATTTGAGCTTTTCTTGAAGGATTAATATCTTATTATGTCGTCCCTTCGGGACTTAGTAATAGTTTTTTTTGCCGCTCGGCAGAGCGAAGCTCTGCCTTCACTAATATCATCCCTTCGGGATTAACCAGTCCTGAAGGGATGATATAAGTTCGGGGAGTAAGAATTGCTCCCCGATTAACTCTATCACTCATCATCTTTATATCAGTCCTGAAAGGACGAAATTCACACAAGGCGTAAGAATTGCGTCTTGATTAACTTTTGCTCCACAATCATCCATCATTCCTTCATTTTTTATTGTTAATTCTCAATTTTCTTCTCATATCCAATATTTAGCTGTATCTTTGCACCCTAAATTTTTAATTTTTATGACCTTTAGTGAATTAGGGCTAAGGGAAACAGTGCTTCAGTCGGTTACAGAATTGGGTTTTGAAGCACCAACTCCCATCCAACAAAAGGCGATTCCTCACTTATTACAAGCTAATAGTGACTTTGTTGGACTAGCGCAAACAGGAACGGGAAAAACGGCAGCATTTGGCTTGCCATTAATCAACAACATTACATCTCAAAAATCGTTGCCACAGGCATTAATTATTTGCCCAACGAGAGAGCTTTGTTTACAAATTACAAGCGATTTACAGCATTACGCTAAAAGAGACAAGCACATCCAAGTGGTGGCGGTCTATGGTGGTGCTGACATTCGTCGTCAAATCAAAGAATTACAGAGTGCCACTATTATAGTAGCTACTCCAGGTAGACTTTGCGATTTGATCGATAGAAGAGCAGCGAAACTGAATGAAGTTTCGTATGTCGTTCTTGACGAAGCAGATGAAATGTTAAACATGGGTTTCAAGGAAGATATTGATCGTATCTTATCTGGAACACCTGATGATAAAAACGTGTGGTTGTTCTCCGCAACAATGCCGCAAGAAGTAGCAAGAATTGCGAAAAACTACATGGATAATCCGTTGGAAGTTGCCATCGGACACAAAAATCAAACGAACGAAAACATTGAACACATCTATTTTTCTGTAAAGGAAAGAGATCGTTATTCAGCTTTAAAGCGTTTGATTGACATGAATCCAACTATTTTTGGATTGGTTTTCTGCAGAACGCGTCTTGAAACGCAATCGGTAGCAGAAAAATTGAGTAAAGACGGTTATAATGCAGAACCTTTACACGGTGACTTGTCTCAAGCACAGCGTGATAATGTAATGAAGCATTTTAGAGAACATACCATTCAATTATTAGTAGCGACAGATGTTGCTGCTCGTGGAATTGACGTAGATGGTATCTCTCACGTTATCAATTACAATTTACCTGATGATATCGAAAACTATACGCACCGTTCTGGACGTACTGCTCGTGCTGGTAAGAAAGGACAATCGTTAGTATTGATTAATACACGTGAGTCGGGTAAAATTAGAGCAATTGAACGTCAAATTAGAACCACTTTTACACAGGGTGTGATTCCTTCACCGGAAGAAATTTGTGGTGTACAGTTGACGAGCTTAATCGCGAAAGTGAAAGAAGTGGAAGTAAAAGAAGATGATATTGCGAAATTCTTACCGCAAATCATGGACGATTTTGCCTCCCTTTCTAAAGAAGAAATAATCAAGAAATTTATTTCTGCTGAATTCAATAAATACATCGAGTACTATCAACGTGCAGGTGATTTAAATGCTAAGTCAGATAGAGGAAGCGACAGAAATGATCGTGGTGACCGTGATAGAGGTGAAAGAGGCGATAGAAGTTATGATAGAGACGAAAATAAAACACGTTTCTTCGTTAATCTTGGAAAAAGAGATGGTTTGAATCCAGGTGGTTTATTACGTGTTATTTGTGATAATACAGGATTGAAATCTGCAAACATTGGTAAAATCGACGTTCTTCCTTCATTTAGTTTCTTTGAAGCGGATAACGAACATGCTGATTCAATTATCAATAAAGTAAACGGTTCTGACTACGAAGGTAGTACGATCAGCGTTGAAATTACGAAGAAAGATCGCAAAGGCGGCGGTGGAAGCAGAAGCGGTGGCGGAAGAGATTTCAAAAGCGGCGGAGGCTATAAAGGCGGTGCAAGTAGAAGTGGAGATAGAAGCAGTAGCAGAAGTGGAAGTGGAGACAGAAGTAGCAGCAGAAGCAGAAGTAGTTTCGGCGACAACAAATTCGGCAGTAAACGCGAAGATCGCTCAGGCGGATTTTCCAAGAGACCAAGAAAAGCATAATTAACCAAAATTAAAATACCATAACATTTTATGGAAATAAGAAATATAGCCATCATTGCACACGTTGACCACGGTAAAACAACGTTAGTAGACAAAATTATTGAAGCAGGGTATGACCTGAATGAACGTAACAAACCATCTGGTGATTTAATCATGGACAGTAATGATTTGGAACGTGAAAGAGGAATTACCATTGTATCGAAAAACGTTTCCGTAATCTACAAAGACACGAAAATTAACATTATTGACACTCCTGGTCACGCCGACTTTGGAGGAGAAGTAGAACGTGTATTAAACATGGCAGATGGTGTTTGTCTATTGGTTGATGCTTTCGAAGGTCCAATGCCTCAAACACGATTCGTGTTAGGTAAAGCGCTTTCAATGGGTATTCGTCCATTGTTGGTCATCAATAAAGTAGATAAAGAAAACTGTACACCGGAAGAAGTGCATGAGAAAGTATTCGATTTGATGTTTGAATTGGATGCTAACGAAGAGCAATTAAACTTCCCGACTGTTTACGGTTCGGCTAAACAAGGTTGGATGTCAGACGATTATAAAAAACCGACGACAAGCATTACAACTTTGTTAGATACTATTTTGGATTATTTTCCTCCTCGTAAAATTGAGGAAGGAAATACCCAATTGTTGATTACTTCATTAGATTACTCTTCTTATGTTGGTCGTATCGCTATCGGTCGACTTTCTCGTGGAGTTATCAAGGAAGGACAACAAGTGATTGTTGTGAAAGCGGACGGTACAAAAGAAAAGCACAAATTAAAAGAAGTATTTGTGTTTGAAGGCATCGAACGTAGAAAAGTAGCTGAAGTTCAAGCAGGTGATATCTGTGCATTAACTGGTATCGAAGGTTTTGACATTGGCGATTCTGTGTGTGATTATGAAAATCCAGAACCGCTTCCAACTATTAAGATGGACGAGCCGACGATGAGTATGTTATTCTCTATCAACGATTCACCATTCTATGGAAAAGAAGGGAAATTTGTTACTTCTAGACACATTCAAGAGCGTTTGACAAAGGAGTTAGAAAAAAACTTAGCATTGCGTCTTGAGACGACAGATAAAGCAGACAAATGGATGGTTTTTGGCCGTGGTGTATTGCACTTATCGGTATTGATTGAAACGATGCGTCGTGAAGGGTACGAATTACAAGTAGGTCAACCACAGGTAATTATCAAGGAAATTGATGGTGTTAAATGTGAACCTATTGAAGAATTAACGATTGACTTACCAGAAGAATATTCGGGTACTGCCGTTGAAGCAGTGACGAAACGTAAAGGTGAAATGAAAAATATGACACCTAAAGGAAATCGTATGATTTTAGAATTCGAAATTCCTTCTCGTGGTATTATTGGTCTTGGAACATACATGATGACTCAAACTGCTGGTAAAGCAATTATGAATCACCGTTTCATTGGTTACCAACCGTACAAAGGAGTAATTCCTGGTCGTCAGAATGGTTCATTAATTTCGATGGAATTAGGTAAAGCAATTCCATTTGCATTGAATAACTTACAAGATAGAGGTAAGTTTTTCGTTCATCCAAATGAGGATGTTTACGAAGGACAAGTTATTGGAGAGAATTCAAAAGCAGGTGATTTAGTGGTAAATATTACTAAAACAAAGAAGTTAACCAACATGCGTGCTTCTGGTTCTGATGATAAAGTGAAATTAGCTCCAGCAAAAGATTTTAGCTTGGAAGAATGTCTAGAGTTCATTCAATCAGATGAATACGTGGAGTGTACGCCTAAAAGTTTAAGAATTAGAAAGATTTTCCTAAAAGAAAGTGACCGAAAGAGAGCGTCTAAATAAACTTTATTGCGTACTTTCATAATTGACAAAAAAGTAGGGATATGTTTGACGATGATAATGACGATGATTTTATAGACAGAAGTCTAAAAGAACACATCGAAAAATTTGAGGCATACTTAAAAGAGGATAAATTTTTCTTCTTTGACAGTGATGTATTGGAAATGATCGTAGATCATTACATTGTCAATGGAGAATATAGTAAGGCTATCAGAGCTTCTGAGTACGGGATGAAATATTTCCCTAACGATCGATTGTTCACATTGCGAATGGCGCAAGCTTATTCAGCAAAAGGATTATTGAAGGAGGCTTTGAATATTCTTGCCAACAAAGAACTGTTTTTAGAAAACTTGGTCGAATATTATTTGACCAAGGCTTCTATCTTCAGCCAATTAAAAAATTCCGATAATGCCATCAAATTCTTCAAAATCGCGTTAGATTTAACGGATAAAGAAGAACGAGATGAAATCTATTTGGATATCGCCATGGAATATCAATACAAAGGCGATTACCGTTCTGCTATTGACATACTCAATGAATCCGTTAAAGCTAATCCACGAAATGAAGTAGCGCTTTATGAGCTTGCATTTTGCTATGATTTTATCGGCGAATTTGATGCAGCTATAAAATGTTACAACGATTTTATCGATGAGAATCCATACTCTTTCACTGCTTGGTATAACTTAGGTAATATTTATTCCAAAGTAGAAGACTGGAAAAAAGCATTGGACGCGTATGAGTTTAGTGTTGCCATCAATGAGGAATTTTCTCCCGTTTACTTTAATATGGGTAATGCTTTTCTTTCACTTGACAATTACGAAGAGGCTGAAAAATGCTTCTATAAGTGTTTAAGCATGGAGGGAGAAGATGCATATGCGTATTGTTATTTGGGAGAATGTTATGAGAATCAAGATAAATTTGACCTTGCTCGAAACTGCTATAACAAAGCGCTTGAAGTTGATCCAAATCTATCGGATGCTTGGCTAGGATTGGGAATTGTTTCCGACTTGGAAGGAGACACGAAGAAAGGAATCGAATTGATTCAAAAAGCCATTGCAATGGAACCATCGAATGCCAGCTACTATCATGTATTAGCAAGTGCTCACGATAAATTAGGAAACCTAGAAGAGGCCACAGTTCACTTTGTGAAAGCGATAGAGTTATCACCTGAGAATGGAGAAGCAATAAAGGATTACTACGTGATGTTGATGAATTATAATTTACGTCAGAATGCCAGTGAATTGTTAGGTGAATCCGAAATGTATCCATCCAATCATTTTACCGTAAATTTGTTGCGTTTTCATTGGTACTGGAAGGGGCAAGATAGTGATGTTGCACTTGGATTCTTAGGATTGTGTATCATTGAAGATGAAGAAAAAGCAAAACAGATATTTGAGTGGTTCGAAGAATTTAATAAAGAACCACAAATAGTAAACTTGTTTAAAAATCTATAAATATGAATTTTGAATTACCTTTTATACCGAAAAGAGATGAAAAACCCCGTCAAAAAGGGTTGACAATGATGATGGATAAAGGCTTGAGTTTAAGAGAAGCAGAGAATTTCATCGAAGGAAAAGGACATTTAACGGATATTGTCAAATTTGGTTTTGGCACCTCTTATGTGACTCCCAACCTAAAGGAGAAAATAAAGTTATACAAAGATAACGGTATCAAACCGTATTTCGGAGGTACACTTTTCGAAGCGTTTTATGCACGAGGAAGATTTGAAGATTACTTAAGAGTAATAGACGAGTACGGACTTGAGATGGCAGAAGTTTCTGACGGTTCTATTATCATCGACCACGATGAAAAGTGCAAGGTCATTGAACGTATGGCTAAAAATATAACAGTACTTTCAGAAGTTGGTTCAAAAGATGAAGGTATCTTAATTGCGCCCAACCGTTGGATCAAGATGATGCAAGCAGAGTTGCAAGCTGGTTCTTGGAAAGTGATTGCAGAAGGACGTGAGTCTGGAACAGTTGGTGTTTTCCGCCCAAGTGGACAAGCACACACAATGTTAATTAATAAAATAACTGCGAAAGTAAAACCAGATGATATCTTGTGGGAAGCACCTAAAAAGAATCAACAAATTTGGTTTATCAAGCTTTTAGGAGCGAATGTAAACCTTGGAAATATCGCACCAACTGACGTTATTCCTTTGGAATGTTTACGTTTAGGTTTACGAGGTGATACTTTCTTTGATTTCCTTCCTGAGGATTATGCTAAACGCTTAAAGCAAGTAGATTCTGACGCTTTAGACGAAGAAGAATTGTAAAATTAGTACAATATATATTTGAAAAAAAACACCGATAACTCGGTGTTTTTTTTGTTTAGCTGGATTGCAAATCCAGCGTAGCCGAGCAAGACTCGGCTAGATGCTTTCCGCAGGATTGCAAATGCTTCCGCAGGATTTGCAATCCTGCGGACGTATTTGTAATTTAACAATTCTACTATTGTTTTTTAAATTCGATTTTATTAACTTTAGTAGATGATCCAAGGACAAAAGCTAAATATTAAGAAAAACACAAGTTATTTCATAACAATGACTGTGATAAAATGGATAGATGTTTTTACTCGGAAAAACCATTGTGATGCTATTATTGATTCATTAAAATACTGCCAAGAACAGAAAGGTTTGATTGTTTATGCTTATTGTATTATGAGCAATCATCTTCATTTAGTAGTTGATGTGGATGAAGCTTTTCAATTAAAAGATACTATTCGAGATTTTAAAAAATTCACAGCCAAGAAAATTTTAGCACAAATACAAAATGAACCAGAAAGCAGAAGAGCATGGTTTTTAAAAGCATTTTCTGATGAGGCTGAAACTAGTTCCAAGCATAAAACATATAAATTTTGGCAAGTTGGAAATCATGCGATTGAAGTTTTTAACCATGACTTCGTTTGGACAAAAATTAATTACATTCATAATAATCCAGTTAAAGCCGGTTATGTAAGAGAACCACATCATTGGATTTATTCTTCAGCAAGTAATTACCAAGACATGAAAAGTGTTTTGGAAGTTGAGAAAATAGGACATAAATTGATTACATATTGATATAGGCTGGATTACAAATCCAGCGTAGCCGAGCAAGACTCGGCTAGATGCTTCCGCAGGATTTGCAATCCTGCGGAAGCATTTGTAATCCTACGGAAGCATTTGTAATCCTGCGGAAGCATTTGTAATCCTACGGTAAAAAATCGTACCTTAGTTTCAAATTCCACCATGAAAAATAAACTTCTAAGTGCCAGCCAAATCAAGCAAGTAGATCGTTTTACGATTGAGAATTTAAATATCCCTTCCATCGATTTGATGGAAAAAGCGGCGAATCAATTTGTTCATGCGATTATTCCGTTTATTAATGGAAAACCGAAGATTCATATCTTTTGTGGAACAGGAAACAACGGCGGTGATGGATTTGCTGTGGCTCGGATTCTGAAAGCAAAGAATACATCCGTTTCCGTCTATTATCATCCAGGAGCGTTAGCACCTTCTGTGGATTGCAAAATCAATCAAGATCGATTGACTGATATTAAAACACTTCACCAAGAAAGTGATTTCCCAATCATCGATTCCGACGATATAGTCATTGATGCCTTGATGGGAGCTGGATTAAATCGACCAGTGGATGGTACTTTGGAAACTTTGATTCTTCATATCAATCAATCGCAATCGAAAGTTTTAGCCATTGATTTGCCTTCTGGACTTTCCAGTGATGAATGGATGGAAAATGCAACCTGTATTCAAGCGTATTTCACAGGAACTTTTGAACGACCGAAACGCACTTTCTTTATGAAAGAAACGGCTGGTTTTGTTGGTAAATGGGAAGTTCTACCGATTGGCTTGAGTCCAGCGTTCATGGATTCCATGGAAAGCAATGATTACTATCTAACAGAAGATTTTTTTAAAGAATACCTTTTTCCAAGACCTCAATTCTCGCACAAAGGAACGTACGGTCATGGTTTGATGATTGCCGGAAGTAAAGGAAAGATGGGTGCAGCTGTACTTTCTGCTCGTGCAGCCATGCGAAGTGGAATTGGACTTTTGACGGTTCATATTCCTCAAGTTGGATACGATATTTTGCAAACAGCCATACCAGAAGCGATGTGTGAGACGGATGTTCAAATGGATTTCTCAAGTCAACTAGAATCGGATTTATCTATTTATTCAGCGATAGGTGTGGGCCCAGGAATGGGAACTCAATCGGGAACGAAAGCCATCTTGGAACAGCTTTTTAATCCAAAAGTGAAGCTTGTGATGGATGCAGATGCCATTAATGTATTAGCTTCCAATCCCGAACTATTGAAGAAAATACCAGAAAACACCATTTTAACGCCACATCCGAAAGAGTTCGAGCGTTTGTGTGGTAGTTCAACCAATACTTTTGAACGATTGACCTTGCAACGTAATTTCGCGCAACTGAATCAATGTATCCTGATTTTAAAAGATGCCATTACTTCCGTCGCCTTACCTGATGGTCGTACTTTCTTCAATACTACTGGAAATCCAGGGATGGCAACTGCTGGAAGTGGCGATGTATTGACAGGAATTACCACTGGGATTTTGGCACAAGGTTATCCTCCTGAAATCGCCGCTTTGATTGCCGTTTATTTCCATGGAAAAGCAGGTGACTATGCCGCTTTGTCTTTGGGTGAGAATCAATTAATTGCTTCAGATATTATTCAGCATCTTCGTATTAACGATTTGCAGGATTTGTAGTTAGGTAGGATGACCGCGCGATTGCAACGCGTGACCTGCGGACAAATGCTATTTTGACCTTACTATGACATTCCAAGCTCTAAAATTGGTAATTTAGCCCTAGAATTAATCTGTTCTATAATTTTCTAAAATTAAGCAATGTTATTCAAAAAGAAAATAGAAATAAGAGAGCACGGAGCACCTATATATTCAGTGGTTGGAGATGGGTATTCTATTTTCACTTCTTCCGGAGATCGATTTGTGCTCAAGTGGAATTTAAAAGAAGGCACTCAGGATCATTTCTCCATAAAGATGGATTACACCAGTTATCGCTTATATTATCACGAGAGTAGGCTCTATATTGGTTCTAAGAAAGGCGAAATATATGTTGTAGATACCGATAAGAAGTCAATTGTGGCACAACGTAAGGTCGATGAGAAAGCAATTCATTCTATTATTGTCGGTGAACGGCTTATTGTGGGGACTGAGGAAGGCGATATTCTCTTTCTGGATAAAAACTCACTCGATGAGGGAAAGCGTCTTTCTTTTGGCGCAGGAAAAATTCGAGACTTACAATTTTTGGATAACAATCGATTAGCTGCCGTCAGTCAAGATGGCTATCTTCGAATTATAATGTTAGATAGTTATGAATTAGAACATCAATTTTTAGTTCATGACAAAGGGGCAAACAAAATGCTTTTAGTAGGCGAGGAGTTGTTTACTGTCGGTAAAGATGGCTATTTGAAAGTATGGAATTGGCAAGAAGAAAAAGAACTACATGCTTGGCCGATTCATTACGAAACCATTTATGATATTCGTCAAGTAGGAGCGTTAATTGTTACTGCTTCGCGTGATAAATCTATCAAAGTATGGGAATATAAGGATGACTTAAAGCTGACTCAAAAAATCACTTCACGACTGTTTGGTCATTCGTATTCGGTCAATGCGTTGCACGTAATCGATGAACAAAATTTTTGTTCTGTCAGTGATGATAAACGGATTATTTGGTGGTCGTTAGAACAAGAAGAAGTTAATCTTCTGCATCTGTTGAAGGCTCAATAACGGTTAGTTTAACGGTTATTAATTTATTCCCTTCACGCTCTATAATTTCGATGTTGTAATGATCAATTTGAATGTTTTCTCCTTCATTTGGAATATCACCAAATTCCTCTAAAATGACACCAGCTAATGTTTCGTTATTTTCATTGGAAGGTATTTCAAACGGCAAGAAATCATTGATGTCATTAATAGAAGCAGTTGCATAAATCTTGAAAGTAGATTCGTCAATTTGTTCTACTATGGGCGTTTCATGGTCGTATTCATCTTGTATTTCACCCACAATTTCCTCGATAATATCTTCCATTGTGACAATTCCTTCCACCGTTCCAAATTCGTTTACGATGACAGCCATGTGGATATGCTTCTGTTGGAATTCCTTGAGTAGAGTACCGATTTTCTTGTGCTCAGGAGCGATAATCACTGGTCGAATTAAATCTTTAATAAATATTTCTTCATTTTTACGAAGTGCTTTCAGCAGGTCTTTGATATGAATTAAACCAACGATGTTATCCATATCGTCTTCGTAGCAAGGAATACGAGAATACCCTTCTTCTAACAATTGTTCTAATGTACTTTCATCGTATTTTCCGACATTTAAATAGGCTACTTGATTACGTGGAATCATGATTTGTTTCACACTTCTTTCTGAGAAGTCAAATGCATTTCTAATAATATCATAATCTTCTGATTCAATGGTACCACTTTCTCCACTTTGTTGAACAAGGTATTTCAATTCGTCGGTTGTGTGAGACGTTGTGCCGTGGGAAGGTTGAATTCCTATTGCTTTCAATAATAAACCAGCAAGACCGTTAAGCACATAGATAAATGGTCTAAATATGACGTAAAAGAAGTTGAGTGGATACGCCACAATAATAGCTGTTTTTTCGGCTTTTTGTATAGCGATAGACTTTGGAGCTAATTCTCCTAAAACGATATGAAGGATAGAGATAAGTACAAACGCTACGGGCAATGCTATTTGATGACTTAATTGTTCTGTCATACCGAACCCAAACAAATCAAATATACGCATGATAACTTTAGAGACCACAGGTTCACCAACCCATCCAAGTCCTAAAGAAGCTAAGGTAATACCTAGTTGTGTAGCTGCTAAATAAGCATCTAAATTGTGCACTATCTTTAATGCCAATTTCACAGCGCCGCTGTTCGTTGTTTGAGCTGTAGTTTCTAATTGTGATTCTCTTACTTTGACTATTGCAAACTCAGCTGCGACAAAAAAACCATTAAGGAAAACGAGTAAAAGTGTAAGAAATATATCCGAGGCCATTAATTTTTTAGACTATGAATAAATACAAATTTAAGATTTTGTCACTCATTTCAACATTAAATCCAAAATAAATGAATTATTTTTATTTAGAAGCCTGCATCTTCTCCCAAAATAAATCGTTTAATAGGCTCATTTATGTGTAAATTCATCGTGGTAGAGATGCCAGATTTCATTCTCGCTCTCCGTTCTCGCTCTATCTTTCTGTGCCATCTGTGAGAACACCACGCACCCATTCTTCGCACTCATTCTCATTCTTTCTGTGTCATCTGTGCTATCTGTGAGCCAAAACTCCTTAGAAAGGATATCCAATTCCAAAATTGAAAGAAGGAGCAAATGGATGTGGCATTTTAGACTTATAATCAGGACCAAATTTCGCGAATCCTTCGTCATAATAAGGTTGTCTAGATTGGAAAATCCACTTGGCATTTTGGGGTAAAGCAGGGTTTGTTAATGGAATCCCTAAATCTAAACGAAGGATAAAAAAGGAGAAATCTAAACGTAATCCAGCACCAGCAGAAATGGCAAATTCTCGCCAAAAATCATTGGATATTTGACCTCCCGGACGATGGATGTCATCCCTCAAAGTCCATATGTTGTCAGCATCCAAGAACACGGCAAATTTAAATAAGTTAGTGGCAGCAATACGATATTCCACTTGTGTTCCTAAACGTATATCTCCAATTTGAGTAGCTGTTCTTTGTTCATCTAAGTAGTATTTATAACTTCCAGGTCCCAAGGTTCGTGCTCCCCATCCACGGTTATCGTTTGAACCTCCAGCATAGAAGGAATAGTCATACGGTAAAGACGTGGAAATATTGCCATACGGAATTCCACCACCAGCTAAAAGGCGGAAGTTGATGGATTGTTTTTTACTGGCTTTATATTCTCCGATGATTTCGTTGTCAATACGAGCAAACTGAGAATAGGCAACGCCAAAAATTGTTTTTTGATTTAATTCTTCATTGTACTTACGACTGAATAAATTAGCCATAAATCCAGCATGGTTAAATGTCACGTTGTAGAACATCGTTAGCTTCCTCCGACTTGGAGAACTAATGTTGTTAAACTCGTAAATCAACTTAAAATCTTCCCAAATTAATTGATTGCTATAGGCGTTTCGTAAGAAAAGATCATTAGTTTGATTGATTTTATCCTTAAAATAATCTTTTTTATCGATGTAAACATACTTAATAACAGAAGCTAACGGCAATGCTGCTTGAACAAGTTGCATAGGGCTAATAACGAATCGGTAAAGGTAGTTGAACTGAAATGTTTGTCTGTCAAAATCTGGTCGATGTTGTTTGTTGTAGGCAACTGAAATAATGGTGACAGGACGTTTCCTTTTCGTTAATAATTGTGCTGGAGCAGGAAATAATCCTGGGAGTTCTAATTTTACAGTAGGACCGTATTCAAAAGTGTTGAATATACGCTTGTATTGCTCGTTTCCAGAACCGTCTAAGTTTTCATTTATAACGGGTGGAGTTGATTCAAAACCACCAGAAAAAGAGATGGTCAAATTCTCTCCTCCATGAAAAAGATTTCGATTGGTGTAACTTATCGTTGCGGCCGTTCCCAAAAAACCATTCGAGTTGGTGAAACGAGGTTCAAATGAAAAACGTTGTTTTTTAATCGGAACAAAATAGTAATGTACATCGATTTCATCCGTACCTTCTATTTCGATTAATTCTGGCTTGATAATCTGAAAAATATTAATCTCCATCATCCTAGAGATAGATCGTTCAATGTAGTATTCCTTATAATAGTTGGTTTCTTCTAAATAGTTTTGAAGTTCAAGAATGGAAGGTCGGACATATGGTTTTCCATTAAAAGTGAAGGTAGCCTTTCTGTTAGGGTTTAATGTGTCTATATTGAGAGGAAGTCCCATCTTTCGTTTACTAGAACGGTCATATTTTATTTTTTCATACCGCAACGTATCAAATGTAGGAAGGTACTTTAGTTTCGTTAAGTCAATGTTCTTTTCCTTCAGTTTTTGCATGAAATTTCCTTTGTATCGAGTCGTGTCCGCCAAATGGAAATAAACTTTTCGAATGTGTTTTATTTGCTGATGTACTTTATAAGAGCTATCTCCCTCTCGAATGACACGTTCACCGAGTGTAATAGCAACATATGCCTTATAATTCCCCAATGATGTGTCAATAGCCATAGAAATATGATTGGCGCTAAATCCATAAAAACCATTATCTCTAAAGAATTTAGCTAATACTTCCTTTGTCTTATTGAGTTTGTCTGAATCTAGTCGTTGTCCTTTTAATCGACCATCAGAGTTTTTCTTAATTTTAGTAAGATATGACTGAAAAGTGAGTTTAACTGGGTTGTTAACGGCAAACGTTTCAATCGAATCTATAATATAAGGTGTCCCCGTTTGAACGGTATAATTAACGGATATTTTCGTGTCTTTTTTATTCGTGTCTAAATCATATGAAACAGTTGAATAGAAAAATCCTTTCTTCTTCATATAATTGTTCATTGACACTAATGTTTTAGACGTTGCGATAGTATCATAGATAGCTGGTGCCTCACCGAACTTATATTTGAACCATTCTCTTAAAAAGCGATGTGGATCAACCGTATCTTTTAAGGGAATAATCTTTTCGTAATAGGTACTGTCATTTTGCTTTCTCGCTGCGGCCATCCTCTTTTTGTTGATTTTATTTTGGCGAGCAAGTCGTTTCTTATTTTTATGCTGAAGTTTCAAGTTTTTTCGTTGTCTAACTTTAGCAATCGTTAGTGAGTCTGATTTTAAAAAAAGAAAATGATCTTGGTTATACGCCCATAATCGCATTTTCAATCCTAAAGTCGAGCGATTGGCAGGTTGTTTAATAGTGGCTTCTAAATCACTCTTTTCAATAGTGTATCCCTCCACTTTAATGGTGTTTTTCTTTAAAAGATGTTTTCCTTCAGGAACATGCTTTGTTAGATTACAACTTTGTGCAAACAACAAAATAAAAACTAAAAGAAAATATGTAAGTTTGAACCGTACCAACTTGTTGAAAATAAAAAACAAAAATAATAATTAATAACTGTAGCTAAGATGCTTTCAAAAAATACTATCAAACATTTGACCAGTTTACATCATAAAAAATACCGTAATACGTATAATGAGTTTGTGGTTGAAGGGGAAAAAATAGTCGCGGAGGCCATTGAATGGGCGAAAGATGCGGTTGTAAAAGTGTATTGTTTGGAACAGTTAGCGAATGAATTTATTTCAGCAGGAATTGCCATTGAAATCGTCACTGAGCGAGAATTGAAGCAGATTTCATCACTTTCAACACCTAATAAAGCTATTGCGGTGATGCGTCAAATAACAGATAAAATTGAATCTACCCATTTTTATTTAGCACTAGACGGTATTCAAGATCCTGGAAATTTAGGAACCATTATTCGATTGGCTGATTGGTTTGGAATCCATCAAATCATTTGTTCCAGCGATTGTGTAGATTGCTATAACCCAAAAGTAGTTCAGGCATCCATGGGATCTATTTTTCGTATTCAGATGCATTATGTGGAATTAGCTGATTTTTTAACGAAAAGTGATTTACCAATTTATGGGGCACTACTCAATGGTGAAAATATTTATACAAAGACACTTCAACGAAAAGGAATTTTAGTGATGGGGAATGAAGGAAATGGTATCCGTCCAGAATTACTTCCACTTGTCACACAGGCGCTGACGATTCCTAAATTTGGCGAAGCCGAATCCCTCAATGTCGGTATTGCAACTGCTATTTTACTATCCGAATTCTCCAGAGGCTAATCGTTCTTTTGTTTCATTCTCGATTCTGATTCTAGCTCTCACTCTCATTCTCTCTTTTATTCTTATCCTTTCTTATTTTTTTTTAGTTAAAATATTTTCGATACACCTCTTATTATTTCCTTTTGGTATAGAAAATTCTTAAATTTGCAAGAATTTACATAAAAAATAAGTTCAATGACACTTTCAAATCTAACAAATGCTAAGGAGGGATTGACCTTCGATGATGTATTATTAGTTCCCGCCTATTCTGAGGTCTTACCTAAAGAAGTGAGCTTAAAGACAAAATTTACTAGAAATATCACCTTAAATGTTCCTGTCATTTCAGCTGCAATGGATACCGTAACGGAATCTAGCATGGCAATAGCGATGGCACAACAAGGTGGAATTGGTGTCATCCATAAAAATATGACCATTGAAGAGCAGGCACTTGAGGTTAGAAAAGTGAAACGTTCGGAAAGTGGAATGATCATTGACCCGTTAACGCTTTCAGAAACATGTATCGTGAAAGATGCGTTGGAATTAATGAGAGAACATAAAATTGGTGGAATTCCAGTAGTTGATAGCAATAAAATACTAAAAGGAATCGTTACTAACAGGGATTTACGATTTGAAAAGAACGTTAATCGTCCTATTATTGAGGTAATGACTAGTAAAAATATTATTACAACATCAAGCGGAACGGATTTGTCAAAAGCAGAAAGTATCCTGCAGGAAAACAAAATCGAAAAATTGCCGGTAGTGGATAAAGATTACCGTTTAATAGGTCTTATAACTTACAGAGATATCATTAAAGTTAAAATTCACCCTAATTCTAACAAAGATAGTTTTGGTCGTTTACGTGTTGCAGCAGCTGTTGGTGTGACAAACGATACAATTGAACGTGTTACTGCATTAGCAAAAGCAGGCGTTGATGCTGTGGTGATTGATACTGCTCACGGTCATACACAGGGAGTAGTCACAAAACTAAAAGAAGTAAAATCGAAATTCCCCAAATTAGATGTTATTGTAGGAAATATTGCCACAGGAGAAGCAGCTAAATATCTAGTAGAAGCTGGTGCTGATGCTGTAAAAGTAGGTATTGGTCCTGGTTCTATTTGTACTACGCGTGTTATTGCAGGAGTGGGTGTTCCTCAATTAACAGCTATTAACGATGTTGCTCTAGCACTTGAAGGAACTGGTGTTCCAATTATCGCTGATGGTGGAATTCGTTATACAGGTGATATGGTGAAGGCGTTAGCAGCTGGTGCAGATACCATTATGATTGGTTCAATGCTTGCAGGAACAGAAGAATCACCAGGTGAAACGACACTTTATGAAGGAAGAAAATATAAAACATACCGTGGAATGGGATCTTTAGAAGCGATGCAAAAAGGATCTAAAGACCGTTATTTCCAAGCAGAAGAAGACGATGTAAAGAAATTAGTGCCAGAAGGAATTTCTGGAAGAGTACCTTACAAAGGGCATTTGTTTGAAGTCGTTTACCAAATCATTGGAGGAATTCGTGCTGGAATGGGATATTGTGGCGCTCCAACGATTGACAAACTACAAGGTTCTAAGTTTATCCGTATTACAAATGCTGGTATGCGTGAATCTCATCCTCACGATATTACCATCACAAGAGAAGCACCAAATTACAGTATAAAATAATCAAAACTAAAAAATGAAGAGAATAGTCGTAACACTAAGTTTACTTGCAACAACAATCATCTTTGCTCAAAAAGATCCAGTTGTATTAGAAGTAGGTGGAAACAAAGTAACAAAGTCTGAATTTCTTCAGATTTATTTGAAGAACAATGAAAATCCAAAGTTTGACAAAAAATCAATGGATGATTATGTGGACATCTTCACGAAGTTCAAACTTAAAGTAGTAGAAGCGGAAAATGAAGGCTATGATACGATTCCAAAATTGGAGCGAGAATTGGCAGGATATAAAAACACACTTTCTCAACCGTATTTGACAGACAAATCGATGCAGGAGAACTTGGCAAAACAGGCCTATGATCGATTGAAAAATGAAGTGAGAGCATCACACATATTGATTAAATTGGCGCCAAAACCAACTCCTGAAGATACCTTAATCGCGTATAAAAAGATACAAGCTTTAAAGAAGCGTATTGAGGCAGGCGAAGATTTTGAAACAGTCGCACGTTCAACAGGAGGTTCAGATGATCCTAGTGTGGCTTATAACGGAGGTGATTTAGGATACTTTACTGCTTTTCAAATGGTCTATCCTTTCGAAGAGGCTGCCTACACGACTCCGAAGGGAAAAATTTCAAAAATAATCCGTACGCGTTATGGATACCATATTCTAGAAGTGACGGATGTTCGTCCAGCTAGAGGGACGATTAGAACGGCGCATATCATGATTGCTACTGGTAAGAATTCAACAGAAGAAGACCAAGAAGCAGCTCGTAAGAGAGCATTCGAAATTTATGAAAAAGCGAAAGCTGGAGAAGACTTCGCATCACTTGCAGAGAAATTCTCAGACGACACACAATCTGCTACAAAAGGGGGTGAATTACCTGCTTTTGGATCAGGAACAACCACTCGTATGATTCCAGCGTTTGAAAATGCAGCATTTGATTTGAAAAATAACGGAGATGTTTCTGAGCCTATAAAAACAGATTTTGGGTATCATATCATTAAGCGTATAGACTTGAAGCCACTTGGTACTTTTGATGAACTGAAAAAAGATATTGAGAATAAAGTGAGTAAAGATGAAAGAGCAAACGTTACTCAACATTCATTCATCGCTAAGTTGAAAAAAGAATATAAATACAAAAACTATACAGCTAAAAATCTAAAATGGTTTTATGATAATATAGATTCTAGCTATTTCAAAAATAACTTTGACTTAAGTAATTTATCAACGGATAAACCGCTGTTTGTTTTAAATAAAAAGCCATTTACTCAAAAACAATTTGCTCAATACATCATTGAAAATAGTAAGTTTGTTCGTAATGGAAGTTTCAAAGAAATCGTAGACGAACACTACAAAAACTGGGAGAAGAATGAGATTTTAGAATACGAAAGAAGCTTATTAGAAACCAAATATCCTGATTTTAGATTATTGATGAACGAATACCATGACGGTGTGTTGTTATTTGAGATAATGAGTAATGAAGTATGGAATAAAGCTTCTAGAGATACAGTTGGATTGATGAGTTTCTTCGAGTCTAACAAAGACAAGTACACTTGGGGAAAACGAATTGATGCTTTTGTCTACGAGTGCTTAAATGAGAATGTAGGAACTCAAGTTTATGGTATGATTGCTAAAAACGATACCATCTCTTCTAAGACCATCATCAATGAAATCAACAAAGTTTCAGAGTTGAACTTAAAAGTAAAAACAAACAAATACGAATTAACATCTACTCCGTTTTTAGAAGGTCATGAATTCACAAAAGGATTGAACAAACCTTATGAGTTCAATGGAAAAACGTATGTGGTGTACGTTGACGAAATTATTGCACCTATGCCTAAAGAATTATCTGAATGTCGTGGATTAGTGATTTCTGAATATCAGAATTACTTGGAGGAAACTTGGTTGAGCGAATTAAAAGCAAAATACCCAGTAATAGTTCATACTGATATTTTATACAACTTGAAGTAATTTAAATTTCAAATAAAAAATAGCTAGTATTCAATTGAATGCTAGCTATTTTTTTATTCCGCAGGATTTGTAGATTAGCAGGATTTGTAGATTAGCAGGATTTGTAGATTAGCAGGATTTGTAGATTAGCAGGATTTGTAATCCTGCTGATTATACAAATTAATTCTGTTCCTGCCACTCAATCCGTTCTACATCTTTCAAACGATACTTTAATGTTTGCAGATAACTAGGGGCTTTCTTACAGTTGAATTCCAACGCTGACCTTTCTGCCATTGCAATCGCAGTATCCAATCGTCCTTGACCTTCGTATACCAACGCTAAATTAAAGGAAGCTCTTGCTCTCACTTTTTCCTTTGGACTTTCCAAAAGTGGCGTTAGTTTCTTCTCTGCAATATCCCAATTTCCGAAACGAATCATCGATTTAGCTCGACGTAAATCCTTACTTCCTTTATTGTAGAACTCTCTGTTAGTCCAAACCCAAGGAGCATAAAAATAAGACCCTGCCGTCGCACCTGTCGCTCGGCCTAAATCACCATACCATTTTCGCTTATTGACAACATCTTGTAGGAGAGCTAAAGGATTCATGCTTCCTGAAGTAGGAATGTAAAAGCGTTGTGTAACTAGTATATTTTCAATGCTAAGATTATTTTGGCAATACGCATTAATTGTTGCTCTCCCTGTTAATGTGCTTTGAGATTGCCCTAATGCATTTCCTAAAACAACACCACCTATGGGGGCGTCTGAATCAAAATTAGTGAGAATGATAGCTGCTTGTGCATTGTTTTCATTGAAAATAGAGTCCAAGGAAAGTGGGTTGAATCTACCGTTTTTGTCCTTAACAAGTGTTGTATGTACTCTTTCAACCTCAAATCCCCCATGCCTTAACGATTCCATTACGCCATCTGGAAATACTTCAGCTGCTGTTTTATCACCATCTACTTGCTCGCCCGATAGAACGCCATCTATTACGCCAACAACAGTCATCTTATCTTTGGTGGTGTTATTTATAACGACTAATTTTTTGACATCGTTTGGCAAATCAATTATAGCTGGTTTCTGAACCGTGATTCGGAAAGAAGTCATGCAACTTGATAAAATACTTATAAGCGTAATGCTCAAGATTAATTTTTTAGTCATCGACTTATAATTTGTTCTGAAATATACATTTATCGTACCACAAAATTGAGATAGAATAGCGAGTCATCTCTAGCTGGTAATAGACTATTCTTCCTGCTCTTTCTTTAATAGTTGAATGTCGGCAATGAGCTGAGTTACTTCTTTGCTTTTAGTCCCGTCGTAATAACCTCTTATTTTTCCTTCCCAATCGACTAAAACGAAGTTATTAGTATGAATAAAATCACTTCCTGCATCCCCTAAGTTTGCTGCTTCGGCAGGTTTTAGAACGAAAATAGATTGACGAGCAAATGCATACAATTCTTCTTTTTTCCCCGTTATGAAATACCATTGTCCGTCTTGTGAATGATGTTCTTTGGCGTATGTTTTTAATTGTGCTGGTGTATCAACTTCTGGATCCACAGTGAAACTTAAAATCTTTACATCTTGATCATCTTTAAACGCTTTCTGTACCTTCATCATTTCTTGATTCATAATGGGACAAATCGATTTACACGTAGTGAAGAAATACTCTGCTACCCATATTTTTCCCTTTACTGTTTCATCTGTTATCGTCTGATTGTTCTGATCAATAAATGAAAATTTTTGTACCGTATGACCATATCCTTTATCTTGTAAAGACGTGTCAACCATCTCACTATCTACATCAATCGGATTGATGACAGGTAAATATTTAGTGTCCACATTCTGTTTTAAAACGAAATAACCAATGATTATTCCTATGGAGGTAAGGATACCCACTAAAATGAAATTGCGCATTTTTTTATTTCAAAGATAGCCAAATACCTGCTATTATTTGAGTTTTGAACCCTAAATCGGTATTTATTAATGAACGATTATAGAATCGATTGATTTATATCGTAGAACTGCTGATTATCTATTTGAATTTTACTTTGATAGGTTGGAAATTATCTTCATTTTCTATCTTTCTTCAAAAAGAACACTAAAAAAGCAGCTATTTTGGTATTTAAAAATGCAAATCTTGTTTATAATTAGATGTTAGTGTAAATTTGTCGAAAATTATAAAAATGTCAGATAAAGAAGTACGCGTTCGTTTTGCCCCATCACCAACTGGTCCTTTACATATTGGAGGAGTGAGAACGGCCCTATACAATTACTTATTCGCTAAGAAATATAACGGAACATTTATCATACGAATTGAAGATACCGATCAAACTCGTTTTGTCCCGGGTGCTCAAGATTATATCATGGAATCCTTAAAGTGGTGTCACATCAATCCGACAGAAGGTCCAGGTATTGGCGGTGACTATGGTCCTTATATTCAATCGGAACGAAAAGAAATGTACGGTCCTTATGCGGAAGAATTGGTAACGAACGGAAAAGCGTATTATGCTTTTGACACACCTGAAGAGTTGGATGCTGTGAGAGAAGCAGCAAAGGAAATGGGTATGCATAATTGGCAATATAATACGGTTACACGTATGTCGATGAAAAATGCATTAACATTACCAGCCGATGAGGTAAAAAGAAAATTAGAAAACGGAGATCCATACGTGATCCGTATGAAAATGCCTAGAAACGAAGAGGTTCGTTTTGAAGATATGATACGTGGTTGGGTTTCTGTTAATACGAATAACCTAGATGATAAAGTGCTTTTCAAATCTGACGGAATGCCTACTTATCACTTAGCGAATATTGTAGATGATCATACCATGAAAATCTCTCACGTTATTCGTGGTGAAGAATGGTTGCCATCCGCTCCGATGCATATATTGTTATATCAGTATTTCGGTTGGGAAGCACCTCAATTTGCGCATTTACCTTTATTATTAAAACCCGATGGAAATGGTAAGCTTTCCAAAAGAGATGGTGACCGTTTAGGTTTTCCTGTTTTTCCAATAGACTGGTATACAGCAGAAGGAGAGAAATTCACAGGTTACCGCGAAGAAGGCTATTTCCCAGAAGCATTTGTAAATATGTTGGCATTTTTAGGGTGGAATCCAGGAACACATCAAGAGTTGTTTACACTGAAAGAATTGGAAGAAGCATTTACAATTGAAAAAGTAGGGAAGTCAGGCTCTAAGTTTGATGCTGACAAAACTCGTTGGTTCCAACAACAATATTTAAGAAATACAGCAGATACTGAATTAGCAACGCAGTTAAAAGAGATAATGCCGACAGACATGCCTTTGGATAGATTAGCAACCGTTTGTCGTTTGGTGAAAGAAAGAGCGACGTTTGTGAAAGATATTATCACCGAAGGAAGTTTTCTTTTCAATACGCCAGATACGTATGATTTCTCTATCATTAGTAAAAAGTGGAAAGACAATACAGCTGCTCTTTTAACGGAATGGAAAGAAGTGTTAGCTGCAGAGTCAAACTTTGAGGCAGCTCATTTGGAAGGGAAGTTTAAAGTGTTTGTAGAAGAAAAAGGAGTAGGAATAGGGCAGGTTTTATTGCCGTATCGTTATGTTTTGACTGCTTCTATGACAGGACCGAGTATGTTTGAAGTGTCTGAATTCTTAGGAAAAGAAGAATGTTTAAAGCGTTTTGAATTAGGGATGAAATCTGTTCAACAATGATTAAGCATACAATTGAAGTAATTGGAATTAAGACCTACTCATTTCATGGTTGTTTACCCGAGGAAACGAAAATCGGTGGCAATTATGAGGTAGATGTTAAAATGGTGACTGATTTTACGGAAGCTGCCTTAAACGATGATTTGACGAAAACAATTAATTACGTTACAGTCAATAAAATTGTCGAAGAAGAAATGGCTATTCCGGCGAAACTCATTGAAACAGTGGGAAAAAGAATAGTCGACCGTGTAAAAAAAGAAGTAGCTGTTTTGTTGGAGATTAAAGTGATTATCAAAAAAATATGCCCTCCTATTAATGGCGATGTTCACTATGTTTCGATAGAAATTGAAGAAAGATTTTAGGAAAGTCTTGGTATAATTCTTTTTATTTCTATTTTTGCACTCTAGTCTGGTCTCGTGGCCGAGCGGCTAGGCAGCGGTCTGCAAAACCGTGTACGGCGGTTCAAATCCGTCCGAGACCTCAACAAAAAACCGTTATCCTGCGATAACGGTTTTTTTATGGAAGAAATTTATCCTTTTGTAAACGTAACATATTTCGTATCTTTACCTCAAGTACAAGGTCTCGTGGCTGAGTAGTAGGTGACAGTCCGCAAGACTGTTTACAGTGGTGCAATTCCATTCGAGACCTCTAAATGAAGTCGTTATTATTTCGATAATGATTTTGAGAAAAGTTCAATAAAAACAAAACCCGTTGAAATTTCAACGGGTTTTGTGCTTTCTATTTGGTAATATACAAAAGATTGAATTGTCTGGTTTGCTCTCCAGTCAAGTCTACTGCATATAAGATATAGGAATAAGTTCCGTCTGGTACTTTTTCCCCTGTTAAATAATTGGTTCCATCCCATTTAAATTGAGGGCTGTCTGAAATATAAACAACGTTATTATCTTTATCTAAGATGGCAATTGAAAATTCTTTTAATTCTCCTATTTCTAAGTAAAACAAATCATTTACTCCATCTCCGTTAGGTGTAAAGACATTGGTGTTATCCCACGGCTTTATAATGTCTTTGTGAACGGGTTCTGCTTTGTTGTTGTTATTGTTGTTGTTTTGAGTAGCTGGTTCTTTTTGAACTAATTTCTCTGGTGTTGTTATTTTTGGTGTTGCCTTTTGAGCAATAGAAATCGGGCCTTCAATAACAGCCGGTTCTTTTTTAACGACTTCTTTATTAGATGGCGTTAAGTTAACTTGAGGTGGAGCTGACGTTTCTGTCACCTCTTGATGGGAAGGTTGAATAAAGGCGTTCACATTTTCCTCGTTTTCATGAGTAGTAGTAGTTAGCTTGTTCCCGCCTTTAATTTCTGTTATATTTTCTTCCTCTTTAGGAGAAGTTATAATTTCTTTTGTTGGTTGTGTGTTTTCAATTGGTTGTGGTGCTTTTTCAATAATTACTTCAGTAGGATTAAAATAAACATACGTTCCTATACTGATAGCGATCACAGAACCGATTCCAATAAAACCTTTTACCCATAATGATTTTGAAGCAACACTTGCCGCAGTAGATGCTCCTGATGTTGCAACCTGTGACTGTATTGAATTCCATAACTCAGGACGAACATTTACCTGATGTTCATTCAGTGTTTTTGAAAATAATTCTTCTATGTAATCTTTATCTTTCAAATTCTATTTTTTCTAATTGTGTTCTTAAAAATGCTTTTGCTCTAAAAAATTGTGACTTCGATGTATTTTCAGAAATGCCTAATTTTTCAGCAATCTCTTTGTGTGAATAACCTTCTATCGCAAACATGTTAAAAACGATTCGATAACCATCAGGCAAAGCCTGCACCATTTTTAATAAATCATCTGCTTGTAAATCCCCATCTGTTGTTTCATTATTGGTGATTTTATAAGAAAATTCACTTACATCCTGCTCTTCAATATTGGTCTTTCGCCGACGAATTTCATCCAAAGCGGTATTTGCAAAAATACGCCTTAGCCATCCTTCAAATGAACCGTCGTGTTTGTAATGATCTATTTTCTGATATATTTTTACAAATCCATCTTGTAAAATATCCTCAGCTTCCATTTTATTTGGGAAGTAGCGCATACAAACTACCATCATTTTCGAAGCATACTTATCAAACAACGCTTTTTGAGCTTTGGCATCTCCCTTAACACATCCGGTAATTAAGGTTTTTTCATCCATAACCAAAAATAAGACTATTAAACTATTAAAAAAGTTGCATCACTTTAAAAAAAATGCACTTTTGTATTCAACGTTAAATTAGCAATTTTATGAAATCTTTCGTTATCTTTTTAATTTTCACACCTTTTATAGCAATGACACAATCTACCAGCAACTTTGATTTATTTATTCAGAATGATTTAAATGATTGGATTCCAGCCAGAATGTCCTTTGAATTAGTAGATGATGTGAATTATCTGACGATTAAAAATGCAGAAGAAAACATTCGACTAAAGCCTTCAAAAATTTCAGAAGACACCACATTTTATCATTTTATTGATTACAATGCCGAGATTGCTTTTACAAAAGAAGCCGATGGAACATTTACAGGTTATTGGGTAAATTTTGAAAACGAACCCGTAAAAAAACGAATGATTAAAGCGCAGAAAGCAGTTGGAAAAGTGGATGAGGGAAGTATTCGTTCTGCTAATTTAAATGGTAATTGGAAAACAACCATCACACGCTCAACTAGTGAAAGTGTAGCCATTATCATTTTTAGACAAGATAAGAATAAGCTTTATGCGACTATTCGGACAAAAGCGGGAGATTATAGATATTTAGAAGGAGAAATATATGGAGTGACTTTTTACCTGAGTTCATTTAGCGGTAATTCGGTGTATTATTTACAAGGTGAAATTGAAAATAACCATATTAAAGGTCGTTTAACTGGTTTGAAAACGAACGATATTTTGATCGATGCTGTCAAAGATGAAAGTTTTGAGCTTCCAGATGCAAAATCATTAACAAAAGTGGTGAATGACAAACCGTTTAATTTGAATTTGAAAGATGAATTGGGACAAGAACAAGATTTTCAGAAGTTAATCAAAAACAAAGTTTCTATTGTTAGTATTTTTGGGACATGGTGTCCGAATTGTGTGGACGAAGCGAACTATTTTAATGAGTTACAGAAGAAATTTCCAGAAATAGAAATCATCTGTGTTGCATTTGAGGCTTCCGATAGTGAAGTCGAACAACAAAAGCGCGTACAAGGTTTTAAAGCGAGAAAAAATAGTCAATTACAATTCTTAATAGGAGGAAAAGCGACTGCTGAAAATGTACTACAGAAATTTCCGATGATAGATAAACTAAGTGGCTATCCAACTTCTTTTCTGTTGGATAAAGATGGAGCTATCCAAGAAATATATACTGGCTTTAATGGACCAGCAACAGGTGTTTATTATGATTTATTCAAAGAAGAATTTGAAGAGATAATCCGAAAATTAATAATGGAATAAGTACTTTATTGAACGACTACTAAATGAACTAGTATTACTATTTTTCATTGTAGAATTAATTGTTAAAATTTAATTTATTTCTTTTTAAACACATAACCTTATTTACGGATGGGACTTATGAGCTTGGAGGCGGTAAAATTTGCCCAGATGGTGTTTATACATGGAAAATCACCGTTAAGAAGAAAGGAGTAGATGAAATAATAACAAAAACAGGGCATGTAACACTTGTTCGTTAATTTAATCTTAGAGCAAAGGGTCAAACAATAATTTGACCCTTTTTTTGTGTTTTTTTTATTTTTTATGACATTGTTAATATTCTTCTTGTAAAAAAGAAATACATTATTTTAATACTTAAAGGCAACTATTAATGTGAGGTTATCGTTTATAAGTTGTAAATTGCTTTAATTTCATGTACTAGAAATTTATAGTAATTTAGTATAATACTTATGTTGATAATTATAAACTATGATTTTTCGCTAGTTTGAACAATAAGAGTGTTGTTTTATTTAACGGAATAATTAAGAAAAACCAATCGAAATGAATATATTTAAAATCTCCGCTATTTTTATTGTACTTATATATGCACAGACTTTCTGGTCTTTTGCATATTCACAAGAAAAAAGATCCTTTAATAAATCAGAAACATGTTATTCTAATAATAAATCATTTGTAGATTGTAAAACTGCCGATGGGAATTTTAATGTAATAATAAATTATAAAAAAGAAATCGTTACGGTTGATGAATATGATGTATATAAAATTACGAGTCATACTAATTCGCAAACCCAAACGGTTATAAAAGCAATTCATAGTTCAGGTACTCCTTATTTGATAACGATAGACTCAAAAGCAGGATGGATTACTTTTACGGATGAAACTCTAGTTAAAAGAATTAAACTCTATAGCGTTAATTAAAAATTAAAAGCATGTTACAAAGAACTACCCCTACTCATTTAAACATTGTATTGACACTTTTTTTGTCGATATTTATGAGTTTTATAGCCTATAGTCAACTACCACAATGTGATAAAGTTTATGTTCATGGTACAGATAATAGAATATATACATATAATCCAGCGACGAATACTACTTCAGTAAATAGTATAAATATGCCATCAGGTGCTAGTGGATTAGCGGTTGCTAATAACTTTTTCAACTCGGCACCCTCTCCAACTTTTTATACAGTTGTTAGTGGGCGTTATTATTATTACAATGGAACTACATGGGTAAATACAGGACATTCCTCTGGTAGTACTAGTGCAGTTAACCCTGGAGGTGCAGGACCTTATATTTATAATGTTGACGGTGTTAATAATCGAATTTATCGATATAATGGTACTGGTAATAGTACACTGTTTTTGACTATAACAACCAATGGACCGTATGATTGTATGGGAGATGCTAATGGAAACCTTTACATTATAAATGGTAATCAATTGAGAATGTATAATACCAGTGGTCAATTAGTATGTACCTATACCCTTGTTGGGTATAATAATTCTGGTATAGGGGGTGGATATTCTATTGTGAATGGAATTGTTTATGCGAACAATGGAACGCAAACTTACAGAGGAATCATAAACGGATCGACTATTACTTTTACGCCATTTACCTTTCCTGGAGTTACGTCAATGGGAGATTTTGCAAACTGTGCCTTCCCTCCTTTAAATGCGAGTATAGCTACTCCTTCTACATTAACATGTGCCAATAGTACAGTACAACTTAATGCGACGACGACAATTTCGAGTCCAATTTATAGTTGGACAGGTCCTGGAATTGTTTCAGGTGGAAATACTGCCAATCCAATTGTTAATCAACCTGGAACATATACTGTAACTATTACCGCAGGTTCTGGAGGTACTGGTGGCTGTAGTGGTACAGCAACTCAATCAGTAACTGTCATTTCTACCGGTGCTACCAATTTCACCGCTTCAGCTGTTTGTTCAGGTGGTAACCCTGTGTTCTCAGGTGGTATAACCGTTCCTACTTCAATGGTTGCAGGAACTTTAATAGTCTCTTCTAGTTGTGGTGGTAGTCAATCATTTAATCTTCCTGCACAAACAGTTGGTTCGGGTGTTTTAACCTATAACCTTCCTTATTCATTTACGGGCTCTTCAGGTGGTGGTGCTAATTGTAATGTGACTGTCACTTTCTCAAATTATACTAGTTGTAATCAAACTATATCTGTAACGAACCCTAATTGTTGCTCACTTCCAGCACCAACCATTACTACCTCGGCAGCTACATGTTCTGCTGCTGGTTCAAGTACGATTACTAATTACAGTTCATCCAACACATACACATTTACACCAGCAGGACCAACTGTTGGAGCGGGTGGTGTTATTAGTGGAATGACACCTGGTACTTCATATACTGTCACTGCAGGTACTCCAGGTTGTACTTCACTTGCAAGTGCCTCCTTTACAAATGGAGCACAATTAGCTAATCCAGTTACACCAACTATTACAACTTCGGCACCTACATGTTCTGCCGCTAGTATAAGTACAATAACAAATTATAACGGTGGGTATACTTATACGTTCACTCCAACAGGACCTTCTGTGGGAACAGGTGGTGTAATATCCGGAATGACTATAGGTACATCCTATACAGTTATGGCTACGTCAGGCACATGTAATTCACCAGTAAGTGCAGCTTTTGTAAATGCAGCGCAATTACCTGCTCCTCCAACTCCTGCAATCACTACTACACCTCCAACATGTACTGCTGTAGGTAGTAGCACAATGACCAATTACAGTTCATCCAACACATACACATTTACACCAGCAGGGCCAACTGTTGGAGCGGGTGGTGTTATTAGTGGAATGACGATTGGCACTTCATATACTGTGATAGCTACCAATTCAGGTTGTAATTCAACAGCAAGTGCCTCTTTTACAAATGGTGCGCAATTAACTAATCCAGTTACACCAACGATAACCACAACAGCAGCTACTTGTTCTGCCGCTAGTGTAAGTACAATAACAAATTATAACGGTGCGTATACTTATACGTTTACCCCAACAGGACCTTCTGTAGGAACAGGTGGTGTAATATCCGGAATGACGACAGGTACTTCATACACAGTTATGGCTACGGCAGGAACATGTAATTCACCTGTAAGTGCGGCTTTTGTAAATGCTGCGCAACTGGCAACTCCAGCTGCTCCAGTAATCTCTACAACTTCCGCTTCATGTTCTGTAATAGGCACAGTAACAATAACTGGTTATACTGGTACTCCAAGTGATTATTCATTTACACCCACTGGACCAACAGTAGGAGCAGGAGGAATAATTAATGGTGCTACTGCTGGAACACCATATTCTGTTAATGTAACGAATGCTAGTGGTTGTACATCAACAGGAACTAATTTCACTATTGCTCCACAGTTTTCAACACCAATAATTGATGCTGGCGCTGATATAGCAATCTGTAATGGTTCTTCAACAACAATTACAGCATCGGGAGGCGCAACCTATACATGGGATAATGGGGTTGGAGCTGGAGCTTCTCACTCAGTGTCTCCGACAACAACGACGACTTATACTGTAACGGGAACAGATGGAAATGGATGTTCTAATACTGATCAAGTAATCGTTACAGTCAATCCATTACCAACGGCTACCATTTCTGGGACGGCAGATATTTGTCAAAATGGAACAGCACCAACTGTTACTTTTACTGGAGCGAATGGAACAGCACCCTATACTTTTACCTATACGATTAATAATGGTTCCACGCAAACAGTTGTTTCTACAGGAACTACAGCTACGATTGCTGCACCGACAAGTGCTTCCGGAACTTTTACGTATGATTTGGTTTCTGTTCAAGATGCAAGTTCAACAACTTGTTCTAATCCACAAACAGGAACGATTACTGTTGTCGTGAAGCCAAAACCAGTAGTTACTTTGAATACTTCGAATACGACCATTTGTTCAGGAAGTGGTGTGACCATTACACCTTCTTCTACGCCAACAGGAGCAACATTTGGATGGACAGTTCAAAATGTGAATACAACTGGCGCAAGCA
>JBEBRN010000015.1:0-50655 GCA_040394775.1 Taishania pollutisoli | reverse complement strand
TTTTTTTGAGAGACAAAACCTCCTTCTTATTTTAAACGTTTAGGACGCTATTGATAATGAAGTATTATTATTTTGAGCAAAGAAGATGCCTCCAATACCGATACTGATGCCCATCCCTTTATTTTCTGGATAATATATATCGTACACAGATATCTCTTGTTTCCCTACACCGTCATTCATAATGTACCAACCAAAAGGTAGAGTTGTCACTAATTCAACCGTATCTTGGCTATCCAACTTTTTATCACTTTTATATTTTTCTTCAACAACAATTTTATAAGATATATAATCTTTACCATCTAATTTTTTAATAGGATGAATTTCTAATACTTTGCCTTTAAATATGTAATCTGCATTTTTAATTGCTTCTGAAACTCTGCTATCTTGAGAGAATGCATTATTTTGAAAAAATAAACTTATCAAAATAAAAAAAATATTACCTGCTCTTTTCATAATCCATAATTTTAAGTAAGTTTAAAAAAAATATTTTATTATCAAAGAAAAATAAGTTAATTTTTTCATATGATCTTTTAAGGAGTATACGAAGTACTTTCATTTTATAATTAAAAATTGGGTAAAAGTAGCAGTTATTTGATAATTGATAAATTTAAGAAATTAGGTTTATTAATTTAAGAGTCTCTAAAAAGAATAGCCATTATTTTAGTATTTTTCTACACAAAATTTAAACTAAAATTTCCCCAAATTTCTCCCAACTGACATTTTGACATCCATATATTTTGTAAATTTGTAATTCTTTAAAAATAAAAATGGATTCAAACGATATAAATGTACTTAAGGTTAAATCTCATGATGAGTCTATTCAAGGAACGGCGTTGAAATTAGCTATTCCAGTGGACAACCCAACGAAGAAACTCTACATTGAGAGTTATGGTTGTGCGATGAATTTTGCGGATAGCGAAGTCGTTGCTTCTATCATGGGAAAAAGTGGTTATGTAACAACAGAAGATATTGATGAAGCAGATGTGATTTTCATGAACACCTGCGCGATTAGAGATAATGCCGAAACACGTGTTCGAAATAGATTGGCAAATTTCGGTATTAAAAAACGCGAGAAACCAGAGTTAGTCGTTGGCTTATTGGGTTGTATGGCGGAACGTATCAAAATAAGTTTATTAGAAGAAGAAAAATTAGTCGATCTTATTGCTGGCCCCGATGCGTATAGAAGTTTACCATCGATGGTCGAAGAAGTGGGCACAGGTCAAAAGGCAGTGAACGTACTTCTTTCAAGAGAAGAAACCTACGCCGATATCAGTCCAATTCGTTTAGATAAAGGTGGTGTTAACGCTTTCGTTAGCATAACACGTGGTTGTGATAATATGTGTTCTTTCTGCGTTGTTCCATTTACTAGAGGAAGAGAACGTTCGAGAGATCCACAATCTATTTTACGTGAGTGTCAAGAGATATTTGATAAAGGCTACCGCGAAGTAACGCTTTTAGGACAAAATGTCGATAGCTACCGATGGAATATGAATAGCAAAGGCGACGTGAAAGATCCATCTAAAGAAACGATGAATTTTGCGCAATTGATGGAAGCCGTTGCTCAAGTGAATCCTTTGTTACGTGTTCGCTTTTCTACCTCTCATCCAAAAGATATGGCGGATGAGTTCTTGGAGGTGATGGCGAAGTATGACAATATTTGTAAATATATCCATTTACCGGTTCAATCGGGAAGTACGGAGATTCTAGAAAAAATGAATCGCGGCTACACACGTGAATGGTATTTGGAGCGTATCAAAGCCATTCGACGAATCGTGAAAGACGTTTCGATTTCTACCGATTTAATTATTGGTTTTTGTGGTGAAACAGAAGAACAACACCAAGAAACGATTTCGTTGATGCGAGAAGTAGGATATGAATTTGCGTATATGTTTGAATATTCGGAGCGACCTAAAACATTAGCGGAACGTAAATACGAAGACGATGTTCCAAAAGAAGTGAAGAGTAGACGAATAACAGAAATCATTAATTTACAGCAAGAACTGAGTTTAAAAGCCAATAAACGTCAAGTGGGACAAGTACAAGAAGTTTTAGTTGAAGGAAACTCAAAGCGCTCCGAAGACGATTTAGTGGGACGAAATACATATAGCACCAAAGTTATTTTCCCAAAAGAAGCAGGAATTAAACCAGGAGATTACGTCTATGTGAAAATTGAAAATTGCTCTTCGGCAACATTATTTGGAAAAATTGCTCAAAAATAAAATATGGATAGCCAACTAATCAAACAGCGATTCGGAATTATAGGAAATTCACCTTTGTTAAACAGAGCATTGGAAGTGGCGGCTCAAGTCGCTCCAACGGATATCTCGGTTTTAGTGATGGGCGAAAGTGGAACGGGAAAAGAAATTATTCCGCAGGTTATCCATCAAATGAGTGCTAGAAAACACGGCGCTTATATTGCGGTGAACTGTGGTGCTATTCCTGAAGGAACCATCGATTCTGAATTATTTGGACACGAAAAAGGTTCATTCACGGGTGCAACAGGAAGTCGTGACGGTTATTTTCAAGTAGCAGATGGTGGAACGATTTTCTTAGATGAGGTAGCAGAACTTCCGATGCAAACACAAGTACGTTTATTACGTGTCTTGGAAACAGGCGAATTTATTAAAGTAGGTTCTTCTAAAATGATAAAAACCAATGTTCGTGTTATTGCAGCGACGAATGAAAATATGCAACAAGCGGTTCAATCGGGTAAATTCCGTGAGGATTTATTGTATCGTTTGAGTACTGTTCCGATTCATTTGCCTGCTTTAAGAGAGCGAAAAGACGATATTCATTTGTTATTTCGAAAATTTGCCAGTGATTTCGCCGATAAATATAAAATGCCCACTATTAAATTAACTGAAGATGGCGTTCATTATCTTCAAAAATATACGTGGCCTGGAAATATTCGTCAGTTAAAGAATTTAGTGGAACAGCTTTCGGTGATTGAAAAAGAACGTGAAATCAACGCTTCTATCTTATCGACTTATTTGGATGTTTCGCAAGAAGTATTACCAAAAGTGGTCAAACAAAAATCAGCAGAAGATTCATTTTCTGAAAGAGAAATCATGTACAAGTTTCTTTTTGAAATGAAAAGTGATTTGAACGAATTGAAAAAATTAGTGTCGGAACTCATTACGCAAGGTGGATTAGATTTGAATTTAACTGACGATCAATCAGCATTGGTAAATAAGATGTATTCGGAAACTAAAAGAGAGTCTCAACACTTATTAACAACGTCCTCCATTGCTACTCCTATAAAAGAAGACCGAGTGGATGATGTCGAAACGTATGACGAAGTGATAGAGCCTTATTATGAAACACACGAAGAAGTAGAAGATAATTTGTCATTGGAAGACGTTGAAAAGAAGATGATTTTAAAAGCTTTGGATAAACACCGAGGGAAACGAAAAAATGCCGCTTCAGACTTAGGGATCTCAGAGCGAACATTGTATCGAAAGATTAAAGAATATAACCTGAACATTTGATGAGATATTTCCTTCTTTTTACACTTTCCATTATTTTGACTTCTTGTTGGCCAACGAGTGTCTCGTTTAAAGATAAGGGTTCCATGGATGAACGGTGGAAGAAGTTTTCTGTTGTCACGATAGAAAATGAAGCACCGAATGCGACATTAAGTTATCCTGCTTTGTTGACCGAAGATTTAAAAGATGGAATTCAGAACAATACACGTTTAAAGTTAGAAGGAAATAAAGATTCTTCACAAATAGTTATTGAAGGAGTAGTAGTTGGCTACAATGTGACACCAGCAGCCATTCAACAAGGAGAAGTAACAGCAAAAAGTAGATTAACAGTTTCGGTTAAATTTTCTATCTTTATCAACGTTCCACCGAAAGAAGGGGAGATTGCTGATAATGATATGGATATGACTGTTTCTAGATTTGCCGATTTTCCAGCTGATCAAGATCTTTCCTCTGTAGAGTCAAGTTTACTGGAAGAAATAAATAAGCAGATTGTACAAGATGTAATTAATAAATTAATGTCGAATTGGTAATGGATAGCGTCGCAATAGCAAATATAATTACACATAAAAAAGGAGTTACCTCTTTAGAAGTAAGTGAATTAAAATTTCTTGCTGATAGTTATCCGTATGCTCAAGTTTTTACGATATTTTACTTAAAAGCACTTGCCGAGACAAAGAATTTAGCATTTGATACAGAATTAAATAAATACGCTTATAGAGTTACAGACCGAGTGAAGCTTTACGAAATTATTCACGCGAAAGAAGAGCTTTCTACAATCAATTCTCAGGAGATAACGGAAAAAATAACTACTCCAGAAATTAGTGACGTTCAGCAAGAAGAACATGAAGTGGTCATTCTTGAATTGGACACAGCAGAAGAACCTTTTGTTGAAGTGAAAGAGGAAACGGTCATTGAACCTGTTGAAGAAATACCTACAAATGACGAAGTAGCTCCTGTCGCTGAAATCAATATTACCGAAGAAACAAATGAATCAGTAACTATCGATGAGGTGGAACCAGAAATAGCGCAAGAAGATGCTATGGACACATTAGAGCGTTCCATTTTGTCGAATGCTATAGATACTGCTTTTTCACATATCTTAAAAAGTGAGTCAGTAGCCAAAGAAAAAGAAGAACTCGAACTAGTTGAAGACGAAGAAGAACTTGCCGAAGAAATTTCAACTAATGAAATAGAAACGTCGACAAATAATGACGATATTGAAACTAGTTTACATACTTTTTCCGGTTGGTTGACAAAGGGTAAAATAGCGTCTTCCATTTCAAACGAAGAGGATACGATAGCCAAGAATGAATCCGAAAAACAGGCAGAAGATAAAAAAGGAGCATTAATTGACCGCTTTATAGAAAAAAAACCAACTATTTCTCGACCGAAGAAAGAATTTTTTTCAGCACCTAAAAAAGCGCAAGAAAGCGTGGATGACTCAAGTCTTTTATACAGTGAGACCTTGGCAAGTATATACGTTATTCAAGGTAATTTTCCACTAGCAATTAAAGCTTATGAACAATTAAGTTTGACAATTCCCGAAAAAAGAATGATATTTGCAGAAAAAATAGAAGAACTAAAAATTCGATTACAAAATTTAAAATAAAAACATGAGTACACTTATTTCCCTTTTAATTATTTTGGCTAGTGCTTTACTAGTTATTTTAATATTCGCACAAAACCCTAAAGGTGGAGGTTTATCTTCTGACTTCGGTGCAGCAACACAAATGGGTGGTGTTGAAAAAACAAATGATTTTGTGGATAAAGCAACTTGGGGATTAGCTGGTTTTATAGCAGTTTTAAGTGTTGTTTTAACTGTGTATTTGACACCTAAGACACAAAAAATTCAACAGCCTGATCAACAACCAGGACAAACAGAATTACCTGCTGGCGAATTACCAACTGGCGAACAACAATAAGAATCTCATACCTCATTATAAAAGCCTAACGTCAAAAACGTTAGGCTTTTTGTGTTGTATAGCAAAATTTTCAAGTATAATTGATAAGCGTGAGACAAACGCTATGAATCAGTATTTATGTCAGTTTGCTAATCATTATAGCGTGTTTCTTGACAGAATGTCACTCCTTTAGAACAATTTTTTCATTGGCATACTTTTCGTCTAAAATGAACTGTAAAAATCAATTTTAATTACATTACAATATGGCAATTTTATTTAAACCCTTAGCGGATCGCGTTTTAGTAGAAACAGCTCCGGCAGAAGAAAAAACAAAGAGTGGAATTATTATTCCTGACACAGCGAAAGAAAAACCTTTACAAGGTACGATTGTAGCTGTTGGTAATGGTAAAAAAGACGAAGATTTAACAGTGAAGGTAGGTGATCAAGTTATTTATGGTCAATATTCAGGTACCGAAATCACACTTGACGGAAAAAAGTATTTGATTATGAAAGAATCGGATATTTACGGAATTATTGGTTAATCACATTAAAAATTAAAATTTAAATCATGGCAAAAGATATTTATTTCAACGTAGAAGCCCGCGAAAAATTAAAAACTGGTGTGGATGCATTAGCAAACGCAGTAAAAGTAACTTTAGGGCCAAAAGGTAGAAATGTTGTTATAGGAAAAAAATTCGGTGCACCTCACGTAACAAAAGACGGTGTTTCAGTAGCAAAAGAGATAGAATTAACTGACGCGGCCGAGAATATGGGCGCTCAGATGGTAAAAGAAGTTGCTTCAAGAACTTCTGATGCCGCTGGAGATGGTACAACAACAGCAACCGTTTTAGCGCAAGCTATCATTAACGCAGGTTTGAAAAATGTTGTGGCAGGTGCTAATCCAATGGATATTAAAAGAGGAATCGATAAAGCGGTTGAAAGAGTGGTCGCTAAGTTGAGAGAAGTTTCACAAGAAGTCGGTTCTGATAACGAAAGAATTAAGCAAATTGCGACTGTTTCTGCCAACAACGATGAAACAATTGGGTCATTAATCGCAGAAGCAATGAAAGTCGTTGGTAACGACGGTGTTATTACGGTAGAAGAAGCGAAAAGTACCACTACTGAAGTAAAAACAGTAGAAGGAATGCAATTCGATAGAGGATATCTTTCTCCTTACTTTGTAACGAACACAGAAAAGATGATTACCGAAATGGAGAATCCGCTTATCTTGTTATGTGATAAGAAAATCTCTAGCATGAAAGAATTGCTTCCAGTATTGGAACCAGTCGTTCAAGCAGGGAAATCGTTGTTAATCATTGCGGAAGATATCGACGGAGAAGCACTTTCTACTTTAGTCGTAAACAGACTTCGTGGTTCGTTGAAAATTGCGGCTGTCAAAGCACCCGGTTTTGGTGATAGAAGAAAAGCAATGTTAGAAGATATCGCTATTTTAACTGGTGGCCAAGTGATTTCTGAAGAAAGAGGATTGACATTAGAAAACACCACTTTAGACATGCTTGGAAAAGCAGATAAAGTAGAGATTGACAAAGACAATACAACTATCGTGAAAGGGGCAGGTGCGAAAGAAGAAATTAACGCACGTGTAGCTCAAATCAAAGCACAAATTGAAAGTACTTCATCGGATTACGATAAAGAGAAATTACAAGAACGTTTAGCGAAATTAGCAGGCGGTGTTGCTGTTCTTTATATTGGAGCGCCAACTGAGGTCGAAATGAAAGAAAAGAAAGACCGAGTAGACGATGCATTAGCAGCGACTAGAGCAGCCGTTCAAGAAGGTGTTGTTCCTGGTGGAGGTGTAGCGTTAATTCGTACGATAGAAGCCTTAGATAGCCTAAAAGGTGACAATGAAGATGAAGAAACAGGAATTGCAATTTTGAAAAGAGCAATTGAAGAACCGTTACGTCAAATTGTGGCAAATGCAGGAGGTGAAGGAGCGGTTATCGTTCAGCGTGTAAAAGAAGGGAAAGGTGCTTTTGGTTATAATGCAAGAACAGAAGTGTTCGAAGATTTATTCAAATCAGGCGTGATTGACCCTACTAAAGTAACACGTGTAGCTATTGAAAATGCATCTTCTATCGCAGCTATGTTATTGACGACAGAATGTTTAATCGTTGATCAACCAGAAGAGAACCCAATGCCAATGGGCGGTATGCCAGGCGGAATGGGTGGAATGATGTAACCTCAGTTAATTCAAAAGGATTTTGTAATTTTACAAAATAGATACAAACGGTTGCTTTTAGGCAACCGTTTTTCCGTCTTTACTTCCTGATTTATTCAGATAGATAAAGACGACAACATATATAAAACCCCATTTTTAATGGGGTTTTTAATTATATAATTCGCTGATTTAAACGAAGTAACATTCAATCAATAAAAGATACATTTTATCATTATTTTTTTGTTTATTGTATTTTTACTTTATATTTGTATTAATTAACAACATTAAAAAAAGCGCCTATAGCATACATTTACTTAACACAAGGATAAAATAAAATACATTATTTTTCTTCTAATAGTTAGGAAGTTATGTCTATGAAATCATTAAATGATCAACAACTTGTAGAGTTGTACCAAAAAGGCGACAATAAGGCGTTTGAAGTATTACTTCTTCGTCATAAATCAAAAATTTTCCGTTTTATCTATTTAAAGGTAAAAGATCATGAGTTATCAAATGATTTATTTCAGGAAGTTTTTGTGAAGATTATTAACACCTTGAAACGCGGCAATTACAATGAAGAAGGAAAGTTTCTTCCTTGGGCGATGCGTATTGCGCATAACTTGGTAATTGACCATTTTCGTAAAGCAAAGAAATACAAATTTGTATCTGAAAGTACTTCAAGAAGTGATGATTACAACATCTTCAGCATCTTGAAAGATGAAGAACTGACTACAGTTCAAAGAATTAGCAAAGAAGAGTTAGAAGGGCAAATTGTGGCAGTTATAGAGTTGCTGCCAAAATCGCAAAGAGACATCGTTTACATGAGAACCTTTCAGGATTTGTCATTTAAAGAAATAGCAGAGAGTGAAAATATTAGTATTAACACTGCTCTTGGACGTATGCGCTATGCGCTAATCAATATGAAGAAAATTATTGTTAAGCAAGGAATAGAGTTGGATATTGCTTAGAGATTCATCCAATGTGTATTTAGTTGGGATAAAGTAATTCTTAACGTCTATATTAGTATTTGTAAAATTAAAAAGGAGATACATTGTTTCTCCTTTTTAATTAGTAATTTCCTTTCAGAAGCTGAACCTGTTATCGCTTAATGATTTTGAAGTAATTGATTGTTTTTCCATCCAAAGATTGAAGTATAGCGATATATAAACCGGTTTCAACATCACTTACATCTAGATTATTGGCACCACTCTTCAGGCTATGCTCTTTTACCAGTTTACCATCCATAGTCATTAATTTCAAAACGGTGCCTTCATTGATTGTTTCACAAAATAATTCATCTGTAAAAGGATTTGGATACATCTTATTATTTAGCGTTGATTCAAGGTCATTAACAGCCATCGTAGAAACGATTTTCATTTTAAAATATTCCGTATATTTTATAGTGTTATGAGCATCAGCATACATGGTCATCATCGGATAATCAGTGTCTTTGTCTAAGTAAAAATAGGTATTTGTAGTGTCTCTGGATAATTCCATTGGGTAGTTGTAACCAGAGATATGCGCATAAATACTATCCACCTTTACCGAAAATTCATGTAGACGAAGTACTTTTGTATAGTTTCCATAAGGTGTCTTAAGCTCGCCAAAAGCATCATATTCAAAGCGTTTTGTGACACGTGTTATATAAGTTGTATCCATATCAGCGGGATTGACATTTAGTTCCACTTGCCAACTACTTACATTATGTGTTACTTCATTCATTATTCCAGGTAGTGGTATTAATAGCTCATGTGGTTGATTGTGCACTTCATACGTTCCGCTAATTCCATTGTCTGGTCGAAATCCTTCCACCCAAAATCCAGTTGAATCAGCTAGCCAAAACATATGTCCATTGCTAGATCCTTGTGATTCGACAGGAGATGAGCCAAATAAACCACTATATAATATGGCTGGTCCGTAAGTGTATAAGTTGGAGGTAGGGAAAATTGTAGCATATGACGTTTTTGAGGTGGAGTCATACGTCGGTACTTTGGGATAATTTTCTACTAAATTGGAGTAATCCCATGATTGATGGGTGGAAGACGCTAATGGAATGGCATAATTGGTCACCGTATCATTCGAAACAACATAGGTGAATCCAGCTTGAGGTAATGATTGAACACTAATGGTATCTTGAGAATAACCAAAGCCAAAAGAGCAGAATAATAGGAGTGTAAATAGGTTTTTCATAGTGCAAACATGAGAAATTAAGAATCAAAAGAACAAAGCTAACTTAATTATGCAACTCATAATATGATTTTAATCACAAGTGATTTTCAGTGTAGATTTAAATACACCACAGAAAAATGCCAGAAATGTAGACTATGAAAAAATGAAAAGCGTAATGTTATTTCTTCTTTTCTCTCTCTTTTCGCATAGAGTTAAAGAATTTCGCCCACGCTGCAGGATTCAATAGGTTATTCAATGTTTGAATTTGACCTATGTTATACAAACGTGTTTGTTCTTGCATTCGGTATGCACCATAAGAATAATCAGCATCTGTACCAATCTTAGAAGCAGCTATTGAAAGGTTCTCACCCGATAATTGACGTTGTGCTCTTCTTAGTGCATCTTCATATGGATCCATATTGACGAAGTAATTCGCAAAAGCTTCCTTTGAAGGCCATGGGTAAATAATAACAGATGGTAAAACGACACCATCTTCTGTCATCATGTGGACGATAGAATAGGAATCAGAATTTAAAGAGTCAGGAATGATAAATGAAGACTTTTGAAAGCCAGAACAGTCAAATAACAATGTGTCTCCAGGAAAAACAACCATGGTGAAAAATCCATTGTAATCACTTATTGTAGCGCGTTTAGTCGTTTTGTTAATGATGGATGCATACGGCAATTCATATAAACTGTCGCTAGATACAATCACACCATATAATTGGGTCATTGAGCTATCATAGTATTTACTTTTGTCTTCTTGCGCCATACTGTTGAAAGCTACAAAAAGAAGTAAAGAAAGATATAATAAGGTATTCTTCATAATGTAAAGATAGAAATATTTAATTGAAATAAACGGTAGAAAGTTAAATTTGGTATTGGTGTAAATGAACTATTGAGAAATTAACATTAATTGTGCTTACAAAGAGTGCTCCCAAAAAGAATTATGACTAAAAGATATTGATTTTTATTTTATTTAAGGAAGGTTAATTCAGTTAACGAATAAAACGTTGGCGCTGTTCAGGAGTAGGGAAGTAGCACTTTGGGTTTTGGATTTTTCTCCTTCTAGCGGCAATAAAATCGTATATCTTATCGGATAGAAACGTAGGGATAAATCGAAATATTCGCAGGAATCGAACGGGGTATTTCATTTCTTTTAATAAGCAAAAGAAACCCGAAGATTTTTTATATAAATCATTGTTGTGTAGATAATAAAAGGTGCTAAGATCTAATTTTACGCCAAATTTCTCAACAAGTAATGTTTGGGCTAATTCCGATTGAAGAGCAGAAAAATGAAGTGAATCGTTATTCTCATTATTCAAAATAAAACCAACGATGTAATTACAAAAGCCACATTCACCGTCATAGAAGATTATTTTTTGTGGATATTTTGAATCTTTTTCCATATAGGATAAAAAAGAGCGCTTAGTAGAAAAAAAAGCGCTCTATAGGATGAATTTAAAAACGTAATGTTCTTTCAATTGCTTCTTTCACCTTGTCAGCATTAGGTAAAAGAGTAGCTTCCAAAATGGAGTTTAAAGGAATAGCGGGTGTATCGATAGAGCCTACGATTTCAATAGGTGCATCTAAAGACTTAAAATTATCACGTTGAATTCTACCGGCTAAACCAATGGCAAAATTATTCTCAATGGACTCTTCTGTCACAACGATACATTTGCTGTGTTTTTGCACGGAATTATTAATCGTTTCAAAGTCCAAAGGATTCAATGTACGTAAGTCAACAATTTCCACTTTCCCTTCATGAGCTTCGGCCGCTTCTAAACTCCAATAAACACCACGTCCATAAGTGATGATAGTGACAGATTCGCCTTTTTTGATATTCTCTTCGCTTGCTTCCTGAACAATTCGTGCTTTTCCAATAGGAATCACATAATCTTCCGATGGTTCGACAGACATAGCTCCTTCGGTTCCTTTTATCTTGGACCAATACAAGCCTTTATGTTCCAAAACAACCACTGGATTTGGATCATAGTAAGCTGCTTTCAATAAACCTTTTAAATCAGCTCCTGTACTTGGATAAATGACTTTTATTCCACGAATATTCGTCAAAACAGATTCAACAGATGAGGAGTGATAGGGACCACCTGAACCGTATGCACCAATTGGTACACGAACGACACAACTTACTGGCCATTTTCCATTTGAAAGATAATTGGAACGACTTACTTCAGTAAATAATTGATTTAATCCTGGCCAGATATAATCGGCAAATTGAACTTCAACAATAGGTTTGAGACCAACAGCTGACATTCCAACGGTAGAACCGATGATGAATGCTTCTTGAATCGGTGTGTTAAAAACGCGGTCATCGCCAAAAGACTGAGCTAAAGTAGCTGCCTCACGGAAAACACCACCTAGGCGTCCACCGACATCTTGACCGTATAATAATGCTTCTGGATGTTTTTCTAAAATCTCTCGCATAGCAAACAGCGCACTGTCCACCATGATTGTTTTCTTCTTACCTGCAGGAACACGTTCTCCTTTTTCTTCGGTAATAGGTGTTGGTGCAAAAATATGGTCTTGTAAGCTATCAGGAGATGGATCTTCCGCATTGAAAGCACGATCATATTCTGTGTCTACAAATGCTCTTATTTCATGTTCTATCGTTGTAATCTCATCATCAGTATAGCCACGCTCCATTAGCTTAGCTACTAATTTTGGATAAGGATCGTTTTTCGCTGCTTCTTCCAAGTCATCGCGGTACCATTCTTTACGAACGCCCGATGTGTGATGCCCTAATAATGGAACTTTTGCATGAACAAGAAAAGGACGTCGCTCCTTACGAACCGTTTCAATGACTTCGTTTAATGTAGTGAATGAAGCCATAAAATCGCTTCCGTCTATTGATACGGAATCAATTCCGTGAAATCCTTTAATGTATTGACTCATGTCCTGTGCACGCGTCTCCGCTGCGTTTGCAGAAATGTCCCAACCGTTATCCTGAACCAAGTAAATAATCGGAAATTGCTTTAACGCCGCCATTTGTAATGCTTCAGAAACTTCTCCTTCTGTACAACTTGCATCACCAATAGAACAAATAACAACAGGATTTACACCTTTATAATCAGGAGCCAAGCCCATTTTTTCTTTGTATTGAATTCCCATTGCTACACCTGTCATAGGAATAGCTTGCATTCCCGTTGCGGATGATTGATGGGGTATTTTCGGCATATCCTCACGGTTTAACGAAGGATGCGAATAGTACGTTCTTCCACCAGAAAAAGGATCCTCTTTCTTGGCGAAAATCTGTAACATTAATTCATAGGGAGTGATTCCAATACCTAGTAAGATACTATCGTCTCGGTAATAAGGAGCAACCCAATCTTGCGGAAGTAATTGCATAGCAGCAGCCAATTGTATCGCTTCATGACCTCGAGAGGTGGCGTGAACGTATTTTGCTGTTACTTCTTTATTTGCTTCGTATTTTTCTGCAAGTGTTTTAGCTGTACACATTAGACGAAATGCCTTTAATAGCACATCTTTAGTGACAAGTTGATTTTGAGTTGTTTCGATAATATTTTCTTGCGACATTGGTTCTGTTTTACACAAAAATAAGGAAAATTTCGATAGTGTGGTATTAAGAGATGGAATTTAAGAAATGGATTTCCTTGGTGTCAAAGTAAAGATTTCTAGTCAAAGAGACTGTCTAAAAAGGGATATATAATTGCGCTAAATCTGTCCCTTATCCCTTTAAGTTGTATATTTGTATTACTTAAAAATGGAATCAGGTGTGAATCCTGAACTGTCGCGCAACTGTAAAGAGTGTTACTCTAAGTCAGATCTTTTTTTAAGCGATAAATGCTTTCGCGATTGAAGCCAATCTTCTCTTAGAAAGCATGGTTTATGAATAAATAACTATGCATAAAATGATCAAAGAAAAAGAAAAAAAGACTGTTTTAGAAGAATATAAACAGCGAATTGAAGAATCAAAAGTTACCGTTTATAAAGCTGTTTTCCCTGGTGATACCAATCATCACAACACCATGTTTGGAGGAAATGTGATGAGTATGATGGATGAGATTGCTTTTCTTACTGCTACGCGATTTTCTAGAAAATCAATTGTAACTGTCAGTAGTAGTCAAATCAATTTTACGAATCCAATACCAAGTGGAACCATCATAAAATTAGAAGGTAGAGTCGTTCGAATCGGGCGCACTAGTTTGGATGTGGAAGTTAATATTTGGATTGAAAGCATGTATAGAGATGGGCAAGACCATGCGATTGTCGGTATGTTTACGCTCGTTGCTATCAATGAAAATCGAAAAGCAGTACCTTTATTTTGAGATGAAATCAGTACAGGAGAAGGATGTTGAAAATCTTGGATTGGAGAGTTAATCCTACATCACCGTATCAACAGCATCTTTCCAAATTCTTTCTTAAAGTATTTGTCTGCGCCACTTTCTCGGTGTTTGATTTCTTCTCCTTGAATACGGCTTAAAACACGGTATAAATACACGCCGTTTGCCAATTGGTCGCCAAACTCATCGCGTCCGTTCCAAGCATAAGAGGAAATGTTTTTACCGATATGGATAGGGCCTAATTCTTGCTCGGTAATCTCACGAACGACTTTACCTGTTATCGTCATAATTTGAATGATGATGTCGTCTGGGACTTCGCTTCCCGTGAGTGTAAATACAAAACGTGTACTAGTCGAGAACGGGTTCGGGTAATTCATTAAATGAGTAATCGTCGATTCATTGATGACTTCGAACTGAATACGGTATTCCATGTTCCCTGAAAGATTGTTGCTTTTATCCGCACCCTGAACGAGTAAAGTGTAAATTCCATCTGCTTTAAAATCACTGTTGTAGATGATTTTAAAACGCTTATTTTGATTGTTTGCTGGAATAACTTGCAACACTTGCTCGCCTTGTGCATTAATAAAAGGAATCCTCGTCTGCACGCCAGATGGGTCAATGAGGTAAATGCCAAATTTAACCGTATCCGCTAGTTCATTCATAACTAGATAAGGATTTTCGTCCTTTAAGGTGATTAAGATTTCACTTTTAGGGCTAATAATGTCTTTGTTTAAAATGTGAACACCATCGAATGTAACATCAAGTATTGGATTGATCTTGTCAGGATTAACATGGAAAGGGACTTGAAGAATATTGTTAAAATGGAACTGTTCTGGTTGATCGAGAATTCCACTAAAATAAGGATTGACTTCCATCCAAAGAATATTATCACCGGATAAATACTTTGTGTCAAATTCTACCGTATCCCGAAATAATTCAGCTACTCGTAAAGAATCTTGACGCGGGTAAGAAACAGGGTGCTTGATTCGGTTAATATCCTCAATCCAGTAATGAACTAAAAGTGAATCCATCGGATAGTCACTAATGTTTTTGATATCTACTGCGAATTTTATTTTCTCTCCAGCGTTTATTGAATCTTTGTTGGGTAACCATGTGTACAAATCAGAAGGATCAATCGCTGCTTCTGGAACGGGTTGATATAATACATGCCAACGATCCAATTGAGCAGGCGTCATATTGATAGAGTCGATGTAGCTTGCTGACAGGCGAATGTAAGGGTATTGTGAAGCATTAATAACTGAGTTCAGATTTAATAAGGAATCTTTACGACTCATTTGGTAGCTTAACGTCCCGCCTAGACTCATATCAGCGCCGTAATATTTAATTTTTAGAATACAAGAGTCCATTGATGGAACTTCAAAAGGATCGTGTTTCCAATAAATCGTTTCCCATTTTTGAGCTGCTCCGATTAAGGGAGATTCCTCCACTCCGCTAACACGTTTACTGATTACAGGAACAGCAAAAATTAGTACTTCACCAGCAGTTTCCGAAGATAAGGCTTCATGAACGAAAGTAGGATCTCCTTTTCGATAAACTAAAATAAAAGATTTATTATTACTGTTTTGAACTTGTGTAGCTCCAATGTCGGAAAATGTCTGAAAAATGGATGTAGAAGTACTATTCCATAAGCTTGTATCTACACGCATTGTAGAATAAATTATGACATAATAATCGTCTGGAACTTGTGCCAACATACTCTGAAAATTCTCCAATTGTTGAGTCGACGTTTGTCTAAAAATGAAATATTGTTCTACTCTATTTCGACATCCTGCACCGTCGTTCACATTTCCAAATTGATGTTCGGGATTCTCACCATTCCAATATGTTTTCCATGGATAAAGAGTAATTGGATCTAATACTGCAACATGAAAGGAAGGTGTTGTTGTACAAAGTCCATATTCGATAGCTTGCCCATTGACAGTAGCTATGTTGGCTAAATATTCATCGTTATTGGAAGGCTTATTGATGACTTTTGCTCCTACTGATTGAGGGATGGAATCAAAAATACGTTCTCTAGTTGCACGATCGTAATCTACATCGTAGAATCCATTATTCTTAAATTGGAAGAAATGATCTTGTCCCCAGCCTGCTTTCCCTTTGATGTATTGAAATGAAAATTCTTTCCAATCTAAGACAGAACTATCAATGGCGACTCTCCAAAAGTAAACCATACTATCAGAACAGATAAGTGATTTTTGCATTCCATTATTTCCTAGCCAATTGTTGTAAGCTACTTCTTTTACACCCCCATAACCTGTCACGAGCGCGTAGCGTTTTTCAGGACTGTTGTATAAATCCGTGGTATCTAACTCAAATCGATAGGTACGCCAATTGGCTAAAGGATTGATTGTGCTTGCCTTTACTGTTATTGTGTCTTTAGGTATTACTGCAAAATTGTAAGGATAAACAGGTACAATTCCATCAATATTAACGAATAAATTTTTCTTAATTTGATTATTAGTGATGTTCATGTATTCATCAATTTGTGACGGCAAATCAACATCTACTGCAAATTGATTGATACCAGCTGCAACGCTACCTCCAAATGGTATTTTAAACGTCAATGTATCTTTATAATCTAATTTTGGAATGAGAAAATGATAACTTGAATCAACTCCATTGGAAAAAGTACGGGTTAAATCTACGGTAAATGTATCGGTCACCGATTTTCCAATATTCGTTAAAATTAAATTGACAGTAATACTGTCTAATGATAAATCAAATTGTTGAGGTTCAAAGTAGAGAGAAGCGTCATCAATCTCTATTTCACTCTTTTCGTGAGAGTTAATGATTAAAAGAGGGTCTCCATGTAAAGACATTTGATGGCAGGTCGTCTCATTGTAAATAGTAGGTGTATACATATCGTGAATACTACGAATCGTTTGTTTCATTAGATAACCTAAAGGTTTATGATAGTTTTTAAAACCTAATTGACGATAAAACTCTGAAGTGTAGTAATTTAAACTAAATGAGAATCCTGTTTTAACAGTTGAGATAAAGGCAATGGCTCCTTGTTGAGGAGTAAGAATAAAACGTTCGCTTATAGAAGGAGTATAATGATAAATATCTCCTGAATAGCAAGCGTTTCCAATTACTAATGGATATTTCCCTTGATTATGCCAATTGGAAGGTTCGTCAATGTTAATTTCAAATCCATCTGCTGATGCATGACCAAAAAAGTTTAGAATAGAAGCTCCTTGAGTAATTCGGTCTGTAACTTCAGAAACCACAACAGGATCTAATGGAAGACTACTTATTTTACGAACGGTTAAAACATTACCACCATAAAGAGAATCTTCTATAATCCCTTTCATACCATTTAGATAATAAAAGAATTCGTTTTGATCGGCTGTGTTTAGTCCACCGGAAAAATGGATGATATGTTTTTGCCAATCTCTGTTTTCTGAAGTGTATGAAATTGAGTTAGGATTATTATATTCGTCATGTTGCTTCGCTTTTTCAAGGTATTCATTTAATTCTTGATTGTTGTTAGCAGCGATTCTTCCTGTTGGAATTAGTGGTTCCCATGTTGTGTTTCCTAGCCCAGCTGTTATCAATGCGTCACTAGAAGGATATCCAAAGCTAGGAACTAAATTTATAGCTCTATAAGCAGCACTTTTTCTGGCTCCAGCAGCATTGCTGTTCATATCATTGGATTCTCGCACTCCTTTTCCTAATAAATAGAGTGCTTGAGGAATAAAATTGGATGAATTACTAATATCCTGTGCAAAACGTCGAATACCTATAATGTGTTTTTCAATTCCGCCTCCATACTGCATCGATAATTGATCAATGTCTGCTAATATTACTGAATAACTTCCTCCAGCTGGACTTCTACGATAGTTAGCATAGTTTTGAGCCGATTCTAGCATAATGGAATTGTACACCATTAAGACGACTTTATCGTCATTTGGATCAACTGTGTAACGCGTAAAGCGTTTGTTGTTTGAAACAGCACTTACTTCATTAACTGTAATATAGCTATCAGCATTTGCTATAATAACTTCTTGTTCACTATTTACAGGAGAATTGGGTAATAAAAATTGATAGGTATTAGAAGATATTATACTTGCGGGGATTACTTTAGGATGAGTACCTTGAACAAAAATCCACCCTTGATTACTTAGGGGTGCTTCACTTAAGATAACTTTACTACTAGTGTTTGAGGAATTGTTCTTTATGATAAAACGCCCAAAATTTCCATTGTTTAAAGTTGGAATCATTGGGTATTCTAGCGATATATAAGAAACTGCCTGATAATCAGTGGCGTAATTTGATGAACTAGCAATCTTAAATCGAATGGGTGTATTTCCATTTATTAGCATGTTCGAAGGAATATCAAACATGGCTCTTTTTTGTTGATATCCCGTGAATTCCTCAAAGTAAAATTGCAGTTGTGAAGTTCCAATGAGCCATGCAAGATTGTGATTAGGTCCATTTGGAATAACGGTATTGGTAGCGTTTGAATTTGAAATTGATAAACCAATGAATTTGGTAGTGGGAGCGTTAGCTCCTGTGTAAGGTGATGGGGTTGGCATGTTGTATAGTTTGGTCGCGCCGTTTACGCCATTTATTTGTCCAGCTGACCAACCTTCACCATCTAAAAAGTAAGAACTAGAGCTATATCCATTGACATCTTTTATATCATAATAGTTGTTACTATATGACAGAATTGATTTATTTATAACGTACTCGGTAGTGTTTGTAATATTTCCAAAATCTTGATCATCATACCATTGATAGCGTAGGTTTGTTACACTGTTATTCCACGTAAAAAAATAGCTGATGGTATCGCTATATAAACTATAATCAGGATTTCCAATACCTTCTGGATTAACGTACAATAATGAGTCTAACCATCCGTCATTTCTCTCTCCAAAAAACAGGATATAATCACCCGGATCAAAGGAATTATCATATCCTCCGTATATATAAATAGGAATTTGTTTTTGCTTTCCGAAAACTTGAAATTGTTGAGGTGTTACTGTATTGAAATCGATTCCTGCCTCTAGGAGTATTCCATATGTAAGCTTATGTATACCAGTAGTGTGAACTTTAAAACGATAATATTCTTGGTTGTAGTTAATCCATTCATTACCATTTTCTTGAGAGAAAATAGGAAAGTTTAAAACTAAAATAAAGAGTAGTAGTACCAGCCTTTTCATAGCTTCGTTTGATTTTCCTTTTTAGATGATTTAACAATGCGGGCTCTTAATGAAATAACATGTGAATATAACGCTGTTGAGGCATCTCCGATATCGGTAAAAGCATAATCCAAAGTAACATACTTAATCCCAACGCTTATCCCTATGTTAGGTTGTAAAGTAAACGTTCTGCTATCATCAAAGTTTTTGATATATTGCATATTACCAATACCTGCTCTGATTGTGACATATTCTCTAAAGCCAACTTCTAGCCCAACACATGGGTCAATACTAAAAGGTTTTGATTGAATGATTGTATTTCTTCGCCCGTCCGTCGTAATTGGAAGATCAATTTCAGTACCAATAAAGAATCCTTTTTTACCCAATGGATACTGCATGTGAGCACCGAAGATTAAACGTGGTAGTGTTAATTCTAAGCCGTTTGTAGGCAGTTCATTTCCAGTATTCACAAATGTTTGCTGCATCTGAGAATCGAGATTAAATATCCAAGCGTTGAAAGTGGAAGTAACATCGCGCATCATTAATCCAAATTTCCAATGTTCTCCTTTTTTGTATTGAATACCACCGTCCAATCCAAACCCCCACGCTTTTGCAAATTTTCCAATTTGACGATAAATAATTTTAAAGTTACCTCCAACACTTAATCCTTCAACGTTTAACTTTCTCCCGTATGAAAATAAAAAAGCATAATCGGCAGCTGTAAATGTGCTAATTCGCTCATAATCTATATTTCCTTGATTATCGATAAGTTGTGTGGTGTTCGGTATATCATCAACTGCAAAACGAATGGCTGAAAATCCAAACGCACTTTTTTCATCAATTTTTTTTCCAATAGAAAGATAATCGTACTTAGCAATTCCTGCAAAGTATTCGGAGTGCATAGCACCAACATTAAAGCCATCTTCAAGTTCAGTTAAACCCGCTGGATTCCAATATCCAGAATGGACGGAGTTGGTCTTAGCAACAACTGCGTTCGACATACCTAAAGCATCTGCACTAACGCCAATTTGTAAAAATTCGTTAGAGTATTTAGGGGCAACACTACCTTGTGAAAATAAGATAGTAGGTAGAGTTGAAATTAGTGTAAAAGTGATTAAGGCTTTATGAAAAAACATTATAAGTTATCAATTGATATTATTAAAACGACGATACTAAAAAATATTGTGTTTTACTATTCTTCTTAATTTTGTATAAATTTACGCATTCAAACTTAATTGAGTGTAATGTACATTAAAAATAATGCAAATATTTAACATACCCAACTTATTGACTGCCATGAATTTGGTGTGCGGGATTATTTCGATCATTTTTTCGCTTGCTGGAAGAGTTGATTTAGCCGTTTTTCCCATCTTTGGTTCTCTCATTTTTGATTATTTAGATGGATTTTCTGCTCGACTATTAAATCAGTTTAGTGTCCTTGGAAAAGAATTAGATTCCTTAGCGGATATGGTTTCTTTTGGACTAGCTCCTGGAATTTGGATGCTTGTAATATTACCTTCTTTAGGTGTTACTGACCTTATTTCTCTTGATGGTGCAACAACGCAATATTATTTTTCTATCTGGTTTCAAGGTGTATTAGCAGGTGAAATATTTAATTACTTACCATTACTAACACTTTTAATTCCAGTTTTTTCGATGTTTCGTTTGGCTAAATTCAATATTGATACACGACAGACCACTTCTTTTATTGGATTACCAACACCTGCCAATACATTGTTTTTCATGATTTTTCCATTATTACTATTCACGATTGAGAAAAACAGTCTTTCCTTATTTTTGATTCCTTACTTTTTTCATCCTTCTGTATTGGTGTTGTGTATCATGCTTTTTAGTTATCTTCTCATCGCTGAATTACCGTTGTTCTCACTAAAGTTTAAGACGTATGGTTGGAATGAAAACAAGGTGCGTTATTCGTTTTTATTGATGACTTTAATAGCAGTTATTCTATTGAAATTAATAGCAATTCCAATTATTATTCTGTTATACCTTGCTTTTTCAGTAATAGAGCATAAATTTGTAAAAAATATAAAGACATGAAATTTAAAGCAGAAATCGATGTAATGCCTTTGGATAATTTATTAGACCCTCAAGGTAAGGCTGTTAGCACTAGTATGATAAATATTGGTCTTTCTCAAATTACAAATGTGCGCGTTGGTCGTCACATACGTTTATTCGTTGAGGCAGCAAATGAGTCAGAAGCAAACGAATTAGTCGAAACTGCTTGTAAGAAATTGTTAGCGAACCAAATCATGGAAAGCTATACGTTTTCAATTGAGAAAGCTTAATTCACGGATACTTTTTCCGTATGAGAATATAGAGAAACGCTATGGTAATTCATAGCGTTTTTAAGTATGAGTTTAATCGATGAATTTTAATTTTTTGATTAAATCCTTAAAGTATTCTGGACTCCATATTTTAAGAATAGAATCATCTTTTATGAAAGGAATGATATCGTCTTTGATACTTTCAATAGAGATATTATCGATTTTTTTATTCAATAAGTTCAAAATTTGATCGGAAGAAATAGTGTTTCCTGTCCAATCTCCTGTTTCTTTGGCACGTGCTAAAAAATGACGAATATCGAGTGGAACACCTTTTCGAATATACCATTCCATGTCATACCAATCTCTTCCCTTCACACGATTTAGCCATTTACGATATAAAAGGGCATGCATCTTTCCAGCAAATAAACTCGGTAAATCAAAGCATTTCACATAAAATGAAAAAGGACGAACCAATAATTTTTCCTCCGTATTAAATCCTAATGGAGGCCGACGATCGACTTCTATTTTTATCTTGATATTCTTATTGGACTGAATACCGGCTTGCTTGACAATATCTTCCAAAACTAATTCTTTCCATATCGTTTCTGATTTTAGAAATGCTGATTCTATCGCTGTTTGTTGCTTTTTAATTTTCTCACGTATACTCACGTGTATTCCTAATGCTTCAAATTCAGTTATTATTGCCAACAAATACGGCTCTAACGAAAATTTTGGGTCAACTTCCAATAATGAAAAGTCAAGATCTTCAGAATAGCGATCTAAATCATGAAAAATTCGTAGAGCCGTATCTCCGTAAAAAGCTGCTTTTTCAAAAAAGTCAGTGCGTGACAATCCTGCAAGTGCTATTTCTTGCATCATCTCTCTCAATGCTGCAATAACGTCCTCTTCATTTTGAGGATTATAGGCTGCAATCCATTCTTTAATCATAACTCACGGAGGGTTTTAACTAACATACTTAAACTTGATTTTTTTGGAGCGTCTTCTATCCATGTGGATATTACTTCATAATCTAACTCTTCCAGTAAATATCGATCAATTCGAAGGTCTTCGACTAAGAAATTAATTGTTTGTGCCACGCTTCTCAAATTTACACCTGAAGTGAGTATGATTTTATCACAAATTGCTTTTTCTCTCGATGCTATCATCGCTACTTGGTCGGGTGAAATCATGGTTTGTTCTAAACCAAAAGAATAGTAAGGAGACGGAATAGTGCGATAACTAAAACGCCCTATTGGTGTGTCATAAACGTTTGTTCTTTTTAAAGTAACAGAACTTATTTCATGAACCCGCTCTGGAATCAATCCCCAATAGGATAAAACCGTTTCTAATGATATATAACTGGGACCTCTCAGATTATTCGCAATGACAAATAAATCAGGTGTAGCTAAATTTGATTCGGGACCAGGAATGTATACTCCTTTTTTTAAAGAAAGCAAAATACCACTTTTTAATAGTTCACTTATTTTGTCGTTGGGTCTTCTATATTCCACTAGTGCTTCCATCACGATATGATGTGGTATCGGTGCATGTGTATATTCGCTTATTTTTCTTCTAATTCCCATCTCTGTCAAATTTAACCACAATAATCGGATTTTTTCCGATTATCCCCAAATATTTTAACAAGTTTTGTAAAATTTAACACAGATAAACGGTTTTATCCGATTATCTATGTAATTTTCAACATAGTTTAAATCAAAAAAAGAGTTGCTAAAAACAACTCTTTTAATCAAATTAAATGTAGAAATTATTCCGTTGTTTTCCAACCTCCACCTAATGCGCGGTACAATTCTATCATCGCTTGATATTGCAATAATTGATCATTAACTTGATTTAATTGAGCGGATATTAAGTTTTGTTCGGAAACTAAAACGTCCGTATAAGTAACGCGACTGCTAAATTCCAACAGTTTTGTATTGGCATTTACGGCATTTTGCAATGCATCTACTTGTTGATCTCTAAATCCTTTTTTGTTTTCAATTGTTTGATAAGCATACATAGCATTTGATACTTCCTCACCTGCTTGAATCAACGTGTTTTTGAAATTATTTAAAGCAATTTCCTGACGGGCTCGTTGTAGTTTTACATTGGCTTTTAATCTCCCTTGATTGAAAATGGGTTGCGTAATTCCACCAATAATATTAGCAAAGAATGAATTAATACTGAATAGACTTTTCGTGGTCAAAGCGCTTATACCGATAGAGCCCGAATTAAGATTTAAACTTGGGTATAAAGCTGCTTTTGCTGCATTTACCAATTCATATTCTTTACGGAAATCCATTTCTGCTGCATAAACATCGGGTCTATTTGATAATAGAAGCATTGAAACACCTGTTTTAAGTTCTGCGTTCATCGATTGAGCATCTAAATTTCCGCGTGGAATTTCCTTCAACGGTGAAGCGATTAATACACAAATAAGATTCTCTGTTTCTCGTATCGCTTGCTTGATTTCAACCGCTGTTATTTGTGCAGCATACAAGTTCGACTCTGCTAATGAAACATCAGCGCTTGTTGCTGTGCTAGAAATGTTTAAAGCTTTTAATGCTTCTACTGTTTTTTGACGAAGTTGAATGGTTTCTTCTGTAATTAAAAGTTGCTTATCTAGCGCTAATAATGTATAATAAGCATTTGCAATTCCAGAAATTAATGCTGTTTGAACGGCATTTTTAGAAGATTTAAAGGCTATCCAACTCGCTAAGTTCGCTCTTTTTTGACTGGCTAATTTCCCCCAGATATCAATTTCCCAATTGGTCGAAAGCCCAAGTGAAACGGTAGCTGTCTGTAAATTTATATTGACATTTGAAGGGAAGTTCAAAGCATTCTTAGAAGACTTGTTAAACGTCGCGGTCGGCGTGAAGTTTAAATTGGGAAGAAACGCTAATTTACTTTGCTTCAATGTAGCCTCTGCTGCCGAAATTTGTAATACCGCATTTTGAAGATTATAGTTGTTTTTCAAACCTTCATCTATCAGTGATTTCAACTGTGCATCGGAAAAGAAACTCTGCCAAGTGATATCCGCTAAAGAGGTAGAGTCTGTCGAAGTATTGTCTCGAACAACGCCTTCTTGTAATTTTTGCTCAATCTCTGGTTGTTGATAACGGTCTTTTAATCCGCAACTTGCGATTAGAATGGTAACGATACTTAAATATAAAATGTGTTTTAATCTCATAGTCTTATTTTTTACTAGACACTTTTTCTTGTAATGTTTGGAATACCACAAACAATCCTGGAATAACGAAAATTCCGAAAATTGTTCCAATCAACATTCCTCCAATGGCACTTGTTCCAATCGCTTGATTACCTAGAGCTCCTGCGCCTTTGGATAACATCAATGGCATCAAACCAAAGATAAAGGCAAAGGAAGTCATCAAAATAGGTCTAAAACGAGCAGTTGCTCCTTCCATGGCAGCATCGAAAATAGTCGCTCCTTTTTTCCGGGCTTCGTGGGCAAATTCAACTATTAAAATGGCGTTCTTGGCGAGCAATCCGATTAACATGATGAGGGTAATTTGAACGTAAATGTTATTACTTACATTAAAGAACCAAGCAAAAATATAGGCTCCCGCTAATCCGACAGGTAAGGACAAAATAACTGCCCAAGGAAGCATGTAACTTTCATACTGCGCTGATAATAAGAAGTAAACGAATATCAAACACAATAAGAAAATGTAAACCGTCTGACCGCCAGCGTTGATTTCTTCACGACTCATTCCAGAGAATTCGTACCCGTAACCTAAAGGCAAGGTTGCTTTCGCTACTTCGTCAATAGCGTTAATAGCATCTCCAGTACTGTAGCCAATATTTGGACCTCCTTGAATATGAACCGATGTAAATAAGTTAAAACGGTTAATTGCTTGTGGACCAAATACTTTCTTTAATTCGATAAATTGTGAAATTGGTGCCATTTCGCCTTTGTCATTACGCACCATAATTTTATTCAACGATTCTGGACTGGCTCTAAATTCTGGTTCAGATTGGTACATCACGCGGTACTGCTTCCCAAAACGGTTGAAATCAGAAGCGTAAACACCTCCATAATAGCCTTGTAAAGTTCCTAAAATATCTTTCACAGTCAATCCAGCTCGTTTGATAGTTGGAACATCAAGATTAATTTCATACTGTGGATAGTTCGGAGAAAAAGAAGTGGAGGCAAATTGAATTTCTGGACGTGCATTTAATGCACCCAAAAATTTCTGACTTACTTCGTTTAAATTGTCAATTGTTCCACCTTGTTGATCTTGCAATTCAAATTCAAATCCACTACTGAATCCAAAACCAGATAATGTTGGTCGAGCGAAGAAAATTACTTTCGCATCTTTAATTCCTGCTGTTCGTTTGAATAATTCCTGAACGATCGCCGATTGTTCTTGCGATGGATCTTTTCGCTCATTCCAGTTCTTTAAACGTATGATAATCATTCCGTAGTTAGTACCTGAACCACTAATTAAACTTCGTCCAGAAATACGTAAAATATTGTTGATTCCTGGAATGTCTTTAATCTGATTTTCAATGTTTAAAAGCACTTTTTCGGTTTCCTCGACTGATGTTCCCGGAGGAAGAGAAATGTCAGACATCACACCGCCGACATCTTCATTTGGAACAAAAGCCTTTGGTCGGGTGTTCATGATAAGTACAAATACACCAGCAAAAGCAGCGATAACAATAAAAGTCAACCATTTTTTGTGCGTAAAGAATTGCGCGGACTTTCGGTATTTCGCAGTTGTAGCATCAAAAGCTGCATTAAAATAGCCATAAAAGCGTTGTAGAAAACTCTTCTTCTTTGCCTCATCGTGGTCGTGTGGTTTTAGTAAAAGTGCACAAAGTGCCGGTGAAAGTGTCAAGGCGTTAATGGCCGAAATGACAATTGCGACCGCCAAAGTCAATCCAAATTGTTTGTAAAATACACCTGCTGAACCACTAATGAACGACACTGGAATAAAAACGGCCGACATCACCAAGGTAATAGAAATGATGGCTCCTGAGATTTCTCCCATCGCTTTGTGAGCTGCTACTTTTGGGTCTTTTTCACCTTGTTCTAATTTCGCATGCACCGCCTCGACGACGACAATGGCATCATCCACCACAATTCCGACAGCTAATACTAATGCGAATAAGGTTAATAAGTTAATGGTAAAACCAAAGATGCTCAAGAAGAAAAATGTTCCGATAATTGCTACTGGAACGGCAATCGCAGGAATCAACGTGGAACGCCAATCTTGTAAGAAAATGAAAACCACAATAAATACTAATACGAATGCTTCGATTAATGTTTTTACCACTTTAGAAATGGATTCCTTTAAGAAGTCGTTGGCGTTTGTCAGAATTTCTGTGTGAATTCCTTTCGGATAATTAGCAGAAACTTCATCCAATACTTTTAAAACTCCGTCAATCACTTCTTGTGCGTTTGAACCTGAAGTTTGAGCAATAGCCACACCAATTCCAGGTTTTCCATTGGTGACGGTACTTCCTGCATATGTTTGAGAACCTAGCTCAACACGTGCAATATCGCCTAATCTTAATATTTCGCCATCGTCGGTTGCTTTGACAACAATGTTTTCAAATTCTTCAACACTTTTAAGACGGCCTTTATATTTTAAGACATATTGAAATGTTTGGTCACCATTTTCTCCCAATTGACCGGGCGCTGCTTCTAAATTTTGTTCCGCTAAAACGGCTGAAATATCACTCGGGATTAATCCATAACTTGCCATCACATCAGGGCGCAACCAGATACGCATCGAATAGTTGTTTTGACTGAAAATCATGGCATCACCAACACCGTTAACCCGCTTAATGCGTGGCATAATATTGATGTCTGCATAATTTTGCAGGAAGGTCATGTCGTATTCTGGATTGTCACTGTTGATGTCGAAAATCAAAACGTTATCACTTTGACGCTTGGCAGTCACAACTCCCGAACGAATTACTTCTTGTGGCAATAGGGAAGTAGCTCTTGCCACACGATTTTGAACGTTGACAGCTGCTAAATCAGGATTAGTTCCTAATTTAAAGAAGATATTAATCGAAGCAGAACCGTCATTACTGGAAGTAGAAGTCATATACGCCATGTCTTCCACACCGTTGATTTGCTCTTCCAAAGGAATAACGACCGATTTCATTACGGTTTCCGCATTTGCTCCTTGATAACTCGCACTTACTCTAACGGTTGGAGGCGCTATCTCGGGATATTGAGAAACAGGTAAATTAAGCAACCCTAATACTCCTAGAATGACAATTAAGATGGATATTACCGTCGAAAGTACGGGACGGTCAATGAATTTACTAAACATAAATTTGTTGGTATTAAAATTTTAAAACACTATCGGCAGGAACGACATTCGGCTTAATTTTCGTGCCTTCAGGAACAATACCAATGCCTTCAATAATCAATTTGTCGTTGGGCTTCAAACCTTCTGTTACTACAAAATATTTTCCACCGGGAATTTCTGTGACTTTAATCGGAACGCCCATCACTGTTTCTCCTTCACCGACAATAAATGCCAAACGTTTGTCTTGCATTTCTGATGTTGCTTTTTGAGGAATGATAATCACATTTTTCAAGTGTGTTGGAATACGAACAGAAGCACTCGATCCAGAACGTAACATTTTATCCGTATTATCAAAACTAGCTCTCACGTTAAATGATCCCGTTTGACTATTGATTAAACCGCTAAATGTTTCCACACGTCCTTCTTTTGCATAGATTTCGCCATTCGATAATAAAAGCGTAACGGGTGGAATTTTACTAATTTTATCTTGGAAATTTTTCCCTTCAATTGTTTCAAACATCTTCAATTGGTCTTTTTCATTGATGGAGAAATAAGCATACACTTTTGAGATATTAGAAACCACAGTTAACGGTAAAACAGTATTGCTATACACATAACTTCCTAGTTTATATGGTAGTTTTCCGACTACGCCATCTACAGGACTTTTGATAATCGTGTAGCCTAAGTTGGTTTGAGCATTTGAATACGTTGCTTTTGCTTGTTCTAACTCCGCTTTTCGCATATCTAACGCTAGATTGGCATTCGTCAATTCATACGCACTAATGATTCCTTGTTCTACCAGCGGTTTCGTTTTGTCAACCTGAATTTTTGCCGCTTCAACAGCCGTTTTTGCACTTGCTACACGAGCAGCATACATATTGACATCTTGAGCAAATTGTGGATTGGAAATCTTGAATAATAGATCTCCTTTTTTCACTTCTTGACCTTCGTCGATGTACGTCTTTTCAATATAGCCGTTTATCATTGGTCGAATTTCGATATCCTCTATTCCTTGCAATGTCGCTGGATATTCGGAATATAATTCCGCTTCTTGTTGCTGCAATTCGATGACATTATACGATTGAATGGGTTTTTGGAATTCCGCTTCTTTATTTTTACATGAAACAAGTGCTAGTGAAGCAATCGTAAAGAATATGATACTTTTTGTGCTCATTTATTTATTGAAAATTAAATTTTTGATAATCGTTTTTCTTTCTTGTATAATTTGGTCGAAGTCTTCGTTGGATAAATTGAAAACGTCTTTATAAACTTCTTTTAAAACTAAAGGATAGGAAACCAGCGAAAAGATATCCAACACAAAATTAATAGGATGTGATTTTCGGATAACGTCTGCGTCCATTTGTTTTTGAACTTCCAAAAGGAAATCCCTCATCTCGTTTGTCGATTGCGGTTTCATAAACATTTCTTTGTCAAACAGCTTGTTCGATTCGATGATACTATACACTTCAAAATAGGGATAACGCTCCTTGAACGAAAAGGTAAATTCTATTAATAAGTCAATTTTCTCTTCAAAGGAAATGCAGTTTGCGGTAAAAATTGCATTCATTCTTACATGAAATTCCTGAATGATTTCATTGTGAACAATTTTGAATAAATTATCCTTTGACCGAAAATAATAATTAACCAATGTTCGCTGAACTCCTGAAAAATCAGCAATTTCTTGACTCGTAGCTTTAATTTTACCTTTCTGATAAAATAGCTCTTTAGACTTTGAAATAATTAATTCTTCGGTATCCGTCATAATATTTGACAACTTGTTTGACAAGAGTGTCAACAAAGATAGATAAAAGTCAGGGTAGATAAATTTAATATCTTGAAAATTAAATAATTATTAACGGTTTGGGACAAAGTTGATACGAGATTAGTTTTTGAATTTAATATTACTATACCAAACAAATAAAAGGTAATAATTACCTGCCATTCAATCAACCTTTCGTAAATTTATAGCGTTATAAGAATATGAATCGTTTGAAATTAAAGTGATTTATTATACATTCATCTCATGATAAAGTATCTTAAAATTGTACTTGTAGTTCTTTTTATGGTATGCTGTAATACGTTATCATATAGCCAAACTATATTTTATCAAGATATTTTTCATGGAGGGGTAACAGCAGGAGGTTTTTCTACTGGTCAGGGGTCTGGATCAGGAACTGTTAACCTTTATATGGAGTCAGGAAGTGTCATTCGCAAAGCATATTTATTTTCGTATACGGAAAGATATCCTCCTATTGCTCCAATTACTGTAAACGGTATTCCGTACACTTTTGACACGCTTAATTGCATAATGAATATTACTCATCTCAGTATTTACGCTACTCCAACAAGGCTGTATGCAAAAGACATAACGACAGATTTAATTACTTCTCCAACAGATATATTTAATATCACCATACCTTTTCAGCCTGGACTTCCTATCAATGCAGGTTAGTATACTGCATTTTTGTATATCGTATACGAAAATGCTTCTTTACCAATCACTACGTCTGCAATAATTATAAACAATCAAAATTATATTGGAAATGAAAATTATGTCATAAACAATCTTAACTCCATTAATACGTTTTACCCCGTCAGCTTTTCTCTTTATACTGATAGAACAGGAGGAAACTTTGCACCCGATGAAAATGTATATTTCAATTCAAATTTATTAGGAACTATTGGAGGAAGTGACAATATAAATAGTGCATGGAATTATGCTGGAGTAAAAGGACATTTTTATTACCAAAATAATCAACTTTTTGGGTTGGATGATGACACTCCCGATGCGACTATGAATGGAACGGACGGACTAGCTGACGTATCATCATACCTAACTAATAACGCTACCTCATGTAATTTTCAATTAATCAATATTCTTTACCCAAATCAAGCTGATAATAACACAAATAGCAATCTCGCGTACTTCCTCACCTATACTTCCCCTTGCACTCCATTTCCAGTTTCCGTTCCATCCGACACAACAGTCTGCTACAAATCACCTCTTCAACTAAACGCTTCAGGCGGTCAACGCTACGAGTGGCAATCTCCAAATGGAACAACCAATAATCCTGCGCCGGGTTTAAGTTGTTCGGATTGTCCAAACCCTGTTTTTTCGGCAGATAGTTCTATGTTTTACACGGTGCGTATATGGAACAATGATAGCTGTTCGATAGTGCGTCCGTTGAAAATAACGGTACTTCCACAACCTAAATCGGCTACTTTTACTACCTCAAACACCGAATGTGGTATTTCGGCTGGTTCTATCACTGCTGCAGGTGTTGGTAATGCACTTTCGGCGCTTAACGCTATCTCTGAAAATGGCGACACATTAGCTGTTTCAGGAAATAAACTTTCCAATCTTTCCGCAGGAAAATACACCGTTTTTTATATTGACACTAACGGCTGTCATAGTAAAGACTCGTTACTAACCATTCAGTCGGTAAACAATACGGTCGCTAACTTTACGGTAACTCCATCGGCAGGAGGTGCACCATTAAGTGTTACGGTCTCAAATACGTCTCAAAATGCCACCCACTATTCGTGGTCACTCAATGGCGAGCCACAGAACGATCCATTCAACGGCTTTCTAGCAGATACTTCTGGCGTTTACACTGTTCAACTTATTGCATGGAAAAATGATATTCTTTGTGCCGACACGACGTATATGAATGTGTTGGTTTACGATAGTTTAATCACCACTATTCCTAATATTTTCACGCCCAACGATGACCACATCAACGATATTTTTAGCGTTACTGTCAATATTCCAGTTCATTGCGAATTATTGATTTTCAACCGATGGGGAAATGAAGTACAGCATTTTAGTGGAATGCTCAACACTGGAGCAAACGCACTTTGGGGCGGAAATTCCAACGGTAAAAATGTCACCGATGGCACTTACTTTTACAAAATGGTTTTTAAATTAGACGAAACGACTACTAATTGCGAAATTATCGATTGTTCTGTTGAGGAACAGGGTTTTGTGACGGTGAGAAGATAAAATCCTCACATCACTTCAGGTCGTCTAAAAAATAATTCCTGACAATCTTTTGACGTGTACATCGACATCACAACAGCGGTTAATGGTGTCGTTAACACATCCATATAATCTATTTCGCCTAATTCTTCTCTAATTGGATACGCTAATTTCTCTTCTTCCATCGAAAATTGAGAATCCACTCCGGGTTTATTTCCGCGTGGGTCGACGCGAAACCAACCGTATTCTTCTAAGTAAACGGCATTCAAACCATGTAACGCATAACCCGATTCGATGGCGTTTTTTCTCAAGACACGCTGATAGCAAAAACCAGTTGGAATGCCCATTCCACGAAGCAATGCCGCTAGTAAATGAGATTTAGCAAAACAAATACCTTCTTTCTTCGCCAAAACATCTTCAGCGCTGACGGTGATGACTTTACTTTGTGTATCAAAAGAATGTTGAATCTCATCGCGCGCCACTTCAAAAGCTAATTTTGCCCTTTCCAGTTTTGTCGTAGCCTTGGATTCAATTTCGTTGATTTTTTGCTTAATCAAAGGTGTGTTGAATTGAATAATAGGCGGAATCTCTTTTAGATAATCGTCGATGTTGTTAGATCGTATTCGAAGTGAGGACATTTGGTTGATTTTTAAAATAACGGTTGCTTTTTTAAAGTGTTATCGATTCACCAATAGGTAGTAAAGTCAATGTTTTTCCTTTCTCTTTGAATGCTTGAATCGCTTTTTCGTGATCAATCGTTATTGGTTCTGCCGTATCAAAATGAACGCCTAGAATATTCGAACATTCGGTGAATTCTGCCGCTACAACCGCTTCTTGTACATCCATCGTGAAATTTCCACCAACTGGAAAAATGGCCAAGTCTAGTTGGAAGAATAGAGGAATTAATTTCATGTCCCAAGTAAGGGCTGTATCACCAGCGATGTAAATCGTTTTTCCTTCCGCTTGAATGACATAACCAACGGGATTTCCGCCATACGTGCCATCTGGAAACGAAGACGAATGAATAGCTGTCACTACTTTTATACGTCCGAAATCAAAATCCCAACTTCCACCGGGATTCATTCCGTGACCTTCGTATTTTTTGTGGTTGGCATAATAAGTCACTATTTCATGATTGGAGATTAGTTGCGCTTTTGTACGGTCAACGATGGCTTCAACATCCATCACGTGATCGTAATGTGCGTGCGTCAAAAGGATGTAATCCGCTTTTAAGGTGGAGATGTCAATACTCGCCGCTTTGGGATTTCCTGAAATAAAAGGATCAACTAAGATATGTTTTCCGTTGATTTCTAGTTCTAAACTAGCATGACCGTAATAGGTGATTTTCATAGCGAATGAATTATAATTTTTATGACCCTAAAGTTAAAGAAAATAAAATAGATTTGAGGTGCTTGTATTTTAATGTACAGAATATATTTCTAACGATGATTCCAAACTCAACGACGGATTAGGATATCGTAACCTGTTCCGATGTAGAATCGGAATTGATTTTTTCGTCGGGACCCAAACAACGACCACGAAGTCGCACCGAAGGTAAATTGCTGTTGTAAAAATAACTGTCTGAGCGCTAGCGAGTTTTATTTTTACAAGCAATAAGGAAGATTTGGGTAACGAAAAAGATCACGACGATGAGGTTTATCCTCAAAACTTAGGCACTACCGTTTCTCGTTTTTACGTCTTCAAAAGCAGTGCTTTTTCTCTTTTTGACGGACAAAAAGTAAAAGAAAAAAAAGAAATGACATTTCATGCATTAATACAAATTGTAACACAGGACAGAAAAATAAAACAATTTAGATTCACCATTTATCATTAGTTTTGAATATGAAATTTTATTATATTTTTTGCTGTTTATTTTATTTCTTTTCTGTTGCTGCACAAAATCCAACTCAGAGTGATTCGCTATTAGCAGGCGTTCATTTTGAACATACTTGTTACGATGTCACGCATTATGATTTATCGGTTAAATTAGACATTGAAAACAGGACTATCAGCGGAAATAATATCATAAGCTATTCGGTTACTGCGAATAATAATCGCATTCAATTGGATTTGAGTCATCACTTAGAGATTGATTCCATTTTATTTGAAGGAAAACAGTGCAAATTCACTCGTTTGTTCGATTCTTTTTTCATCCATTTACCGCGAGAAACAACTATTGGTGAACATTTAAACGTCACTGTATTTTATCACGGAGATATGCTGGTGGCTAAGAACCCGCCTTGGGACGGAGGTTTTATTTTTTCGAAAGATAGCAGCGGAAAACCGTTTATTGGAATCGCTTGTCAGGAGATTGGTGCAAGTACGTGGTGGCCAACGAAAGAACTTCTCTCCGACAAATGTGACAGTGCCGATATGTATTTTGAGATTCCAGCTAATCTCAAAGCCATTTCGAACGGACAATTTATTCAACGCGAAGAAAAAGGCGCAACTGCCATTTATCATTGGAAAGTTTCGTATCCGATTAATAATTACAATATTTCTGTGACGATTGGCGATTTCGTCCATTTTACCGATGCATACCGTTTTAAAAAGACCGCTTATCCCTTGGATTATTATGTTTTACCTGAAAATTTGGTCAAAGCCAAAAAGCAATTTAAGCAGGTCAAACCGCTGTTGAAAGCCTACGAACAATTATTTGGTCCGTATCCTTTTGCGCGAGACGGATATAAATTGGTCGAAGCGCCTTACGCAGGCATGGAACATCAAAGTGCTGTGGCGTATGGAAATAAGTATGAAAATGGGTATTTGGGACGTTATTTTTCAGCCGTCAGTAAAAAGTTTGATTTCATCATTATTCATGAATCGGGACACGAATATTGGGGGAATAATGTGTGCATGTCCGACCGCTCCGATATGTGGATTCATGAAGGTTTTGATACCTATTCCGAATTGCTTTACATTGAAAAAATCTTTGGCAAAAAATACTGCGATGATTATGTAGCGTATTGGCGAGCATCTGCGAAAAACAGTGAAGCAATTGTAAATGAGCGTTATAGTAATGAAATTCCGACGAGTGATATTTACTACAAAGGAGCGTTGTTATTGCATACAATTCGGTATTTGGTCAACGATGATAAATTGTTTTTAGGATGTTTAAAAGCCATTCAAACGGAATTTTCCTTAAAAACAGTCGATACGCCAACACTTATTCAATTCATGAATAATTACTTAAAGAAAGATTACACGGCTATTTTTAATCAGTATTTATATAACGCTTCACCGCCTATTTTAAATTTCACATTAACGCCCAGCAAAACGGGAAAAGGTTATGATTTCACTTACAAATGGGATGGAGTTGAAGACGATTTCATTTTACCCATTACCGCTATTTTCAATAAAAAGAAAGTTAGAGTAGAAGTGACCAGCAAATTGCAAACGCTTTACATTCCATTAAAGTCAATCACTCACTATGATTTTGATTTGACGGATGGTTATTTTATAGTGAAATACGAATGAGGTCTCTCACAGATAAAATCAAAATGAGAATGAGAGAAGAAAGCGAGAAACTCAGAGTGAATGTGAACAGAATGAAGCCTTCTCTGCGACCTTTGCGTTTTTCATAGCGTCACATCGGCAGGCTCAGTGCATCGCATTGCGGTTAAAAAGAAAAAGGATGTAATCGCTTTTACAATCACATCCTTTAATATTCTAAAACGCTATAAATTCAATAAAAGGATTTCCCTTCACGAACATATCTTCTCAACAAAGGATTCGGACGATAACGATCATCACCATATTCAGCAAATAAAGCTTCTAACTGAGAAAGCACATTCGCTAAACCAATTTCGTCTGCCCATTTTAGCAATCCTTTTGGATAATTTACTCCTTTCGTCATGGCTAAATCAACATCTTCAATCGACGCTACATTTAAAAATACGGCATCAATCGCTTCGTTTATCAACATCACTAAAATACGGTTGGAAATGACGTTTCCAAGTTGTTCATCTTCTTTTGGTGCTGGAAGTTCCACACCTTCTGCATAGTTGTAATATCCTCTTTTCGTTTTTCTACCAAAATATCCTGCTTCACTGTGTCTTTTTTGGGTGAACGATGGACGGAAGCGTGGGTCATAATAGAACGCCGCGAAAACAGATTCCGTCACTGCATAATTTACGTCATTTCCAATGTAATCCATCAACGTAAAAGGACCCATTTTAAAACCACCAATATGCGTCATTGCCCAATCGATGGTTGCAAAGTCTGCCAATCCTTCTTCGTATATTTTTAATGCTTCCCCATAAAAAGGGCGTGCCACACGATTCACGATGAAACCAGGTGTGTCTTTTGCAATACAAACGACTTTTCCCCAACCGCTAATAGTTGCTTTTGCTATTTCTAAAACTTCGTTTGCTGTTTGAACCGCTGGAATTACTTCTACCAATGGCATCAATGGTGCTGGATTGAAAAAGTGAATTCCTAAACAACGGCTTGGGTTTTTCAAGGAAGATGCAATCGACGCAATAGAAAGCGATGAGGTATTCGATGCGATGATACATTTTTCCGAAACTACTGCTTCAATTTGTTTGAAAACCACATGTTTGATATCGATATTCTCGACAATTGCCTCAATGACTAAATCCACCTCTGATAAATTCGCAACTGATTCAGCGTATTGAATTCTACCTTTTATCGTTTCAGCTTCATCACTTGTCAATTTTCCTTTCGCAACTAATTTCTCAAAAAGCGTTTGATACGATGATTTAGCACTTTCTAAAACTGTTGAATTGGCATCTACTAAAATAACGTCATGACCATTCTGAGCGGCAACCTGAGCAATTCCTCGTCCCATTGTTCCAGCTCCAATAACGCCTACTTTGTTTATTTTCATCTTTTATTTTCCTTTAAATACGGGTTTTCTTTTCTCTAAAAATGCTTGTACGCCTTCGTTAAAATCATGGGAATTTCCAGCTTCTGTTTGAAGTTCTTCTTCCAATGCTAATTGCTGCGTTAAGTTATTTGTCCAAGTCGCATTTACCGCTCTTTTGGTTAATCCAAGACCTTTTGTTGGCATTTGAGCAATTTTAGTAGCAAATTCATTAACGGCTTCATCTAAAGCACCATCTTCCACAACTTTATAAATCATATTCATACATTCCGCTTCTTCTGCTGAAATTTTGTCACCTGTCATGAATAATGCCATCGCTTTTTGATAACCAACGATGCGAGGTAAAAAGAACGTTCCAGCAGAATCGGGAATTAATCCAATTTTTGAAAATGCTTGAATAAAAGCCGCTGACTTAGTCGCAAATGTAATATCACAGGCTAATGCAATGTTCGCACCTGCGCCTGCAGCAACACCGTTAACGGCAGCAATAATTGGTTTTTCAATCGTGCAAATTAATTGAATGATAGGATTGTAATGATCTTTTACAATTGATTGTAATTCGGGGCCTTCAGGATCCATTGCTTCGGCTAAATCTTGTCCAGCACAAAAAGCCTTTCCTTCGCCTGTTAAAACTATGGCACGAACTTCTTCATTTTGAGCAGCGCCCTTCAATGCTTTTTGTAAAGCAAAGGCCATTTCTTGATTGAATGAATTAAAAACATCTGGGCGGTTCAGTTTTAAAAAACAAACACCTTTTTCTATTTTTTGAACTAAAGTCATATTTGAACAATTTTTGGGCTAATTTACATATTCCTAATTGAATCGAGGAGTGGATATGTTAAAAAAATAGAATGAAAATGATAGAAAATCACTGCATTTTTGTCATGTTTTGATTGATTTCAAGTCATTTTTTCTTTTTAAACTCGAAAAAGAGACATTGGCAGTGATTTTGAGGAGAAGAGGAAAATAACATTTCTTTTACGTGAGTAATATAATATCAGTTAACAGAAAACGTTTTTTTAATAAATTTAAAGATAAAATAGCATGAATAAGAATTTAAGAAACTTCGGACTCGGAATTCTTGGAGGCTTAATTCCTCTAGGAGCCTATTTTGCCATCGGTGCTTTTAATGATTCAAAAATCAGCACATCTGATCGGATTCTAAATGAAAGTACTTACTTTAAGAAAGCAAGTTATTCAGGTGATGTGGCATTAGCACCTAACTTCATTGATGCAGCAGAAAATAGTGTTCAATCAGTTGTTCACGTGACAACAAAAGTGGTAACGACACAAGTACAACGTGATCCATTTTTTGAGTTTTTCTATGGACCTGGAAGTGGTGGAGGAAAAGAGTATAAACAATATGGCTCGGGTTCAGGCTCTGGGGTCATCGTTTCTAAAGATGGTTATATTGTGACCAATAATCACGTCATTGCTAATGCAAGTGAAATTGAAGTTATCTTAAATGATAATGCTAAGTACACCGCAAAAGTAATAGGAGTCGACTTATCGACTGACTTAGCAGTAATCAAAATTGACGCGACTGATTTGAGACCTATGATGATTGGAAACAGCGATGATTTGAAGATAGGAGAGTGGGTGTTAGCAGTTGGGAATCCATTTAATTTAACAAATACAGTTACCGCTGGAATCGTGAGTGCAAAAGCTAGAAACATTAACATCATTGATCGAAGCAATCAAAATATTCCTATTGAATCATTCATTCAGACAGATGCAGCCGTAAATCCAGGAAATAGTGGAGGAGCGTTGGTCAATACAAGAGGAGAATTGGTAGGAATTAATACAGCTATTGCCTCTCAGACAGGAAGTTACTCTGGTTACTCATTTGCAATTCCATCTAATTTGATGATTAAGGTAATGAGTGACTTAATCGACTTCGGAGTTGTTCAACGAGGTTTCTTAGGTGTTCAAATTTCTGAAATATCACAAGAGTTAAAGGAGAAAGAGAATCTTAAAACGACCGTTGGAGTTTACGTAGGCGAAGTGGTGGAAGATGGTGGAGCTAAAAGGGCTGGTATTAAAAAGGGAGACATTATCACGAAGATAGGTGATAAAGAGATTACCTCAGTTTCTCAACTACAAGAAGAAATAGGTAAAAAACGCCCAGGAGATAAAATTTCGGTGACTATTATTAATAGTAAAGGTAATCAGGAAACAAAAGAGGTCGTCTTGCGTAATAGTAATGGAGACACAAAATTGCTTGATAAAGAAACGATATCGAAATCGACTGCTTTAGGGGCTAATTTTGAGAATCTTTCAGCGAAAGAATTAAAAGAATATAATATTACAAATGGCGTAAAAATTTCTTCACTATCAGCAGGTAAATTAAAATCACTTGGTTTAGTAGCTGGAATGGTGATTACAAAGATTAATGAAACACCCGTAAATTCGGTTGAGCAATTGACCAAAGAATTAAATAAAAAAGAGGGTGGTGTGTTATTAGAGATAACAAGTAAGAATGGACGAAAAGATTATGTCGGTTTCGGCCTTTAATAATAAAAAAAATAGGCACTATTACTGAGGTTCAAATTATTGAACCTCAGTAATTTATGTATTGACGGCATAGAATTTGATAATGCAGAAATAGTACCTGCCAAATGAAAATATATTTTGTAAGTCTATAAAAATAGACTACCTTTGCACTACAATTTTTTAAAAAGCAACTTTTTTTAAATGAGACAACTCAAAATCACTAAATCGATTACCAATCGCGAAAGTCAATCACTGGATAAATATTTGCAGGATATTGGTAAAGAAGAGCTAATTACTGCAGACCAAGAAGTAGAATTAGCCCGCAAAATTAAACAAGGTGACCAACAGGCTCTTGAGAAATTGACGCGTGCCAATTTACGTTTTGTTGTCTCTGTTGCAAAACAGTACCAAAATCAAGGATTAACGCTACCTGACCTTATCAATGAAGGTAACCTAGGATTGATTAAAGCAGCTCAGAAATTTGATGAGACACGTGGCTTTAAGTTCATTTCGTATGCTGTTTGGTGGATTCGTCAATCTATTCTTCAAGCATTAGCGGAACAAGCGCGTATTGTACGTTTACCGCTAAATCAAGTTGGTTCATTAAACAAAATTAACAAAGCATTTTCTCGATTAGAACAAGAATTTGAGCGTCCTCCTTCCGCTGAGGAATTAGCTGAAGCGTTAGAGGTGCCAGAAGATAAAATTAAGGAAAGTCTTAAAGTATCAGGACGTCACGTATCTATGGATGCTCCATTATCTTCTTCTGAAGATGGAGGAACCTTAATGGATGTGATGCCAAATACAGACACTCCTCGTGCAGACCAGTCATTAATGATTGAATCGTTACAAAAAGAAATCGAACGTTCATTAAGTACGTTAACAGATAAGGAAAGAGAAATCATCCGTTTATTTTTCGGTATCGGAATGAATCACGGTTTAACATTGGAAGAAATAGGCTCTAAATTTAATCTAACGCGTGAACGTGTAAGACAGATAAAAGAAAAAGCCATTCGGCGATTGAGGCATACCTCTAGAAATAAATTGTTAAAATCATATTTAGGATAATAATTGAACGGCTCTATACTTTAGAGCCGTTTTTTTAATTTATAAACGTAAAATTATTAAAAAGGAATGGGAACTTTAGATGGTTATGAGGTTGGACTAAATGCTCACGTAGAAAAGGAAAGAGCAGCAGTGGTGTTGATATCAAAGACAGGAGAATTGATGTATGACAAAGGAGTAGAACTCGTTTTGTTTAGAAATCACTTAGTAGACACAACTACTTCCGAAATACTTAGCTTACATGAATATTCTAAAAAAGTAGTAAATAAACCCATTGATATCTTTACGACTTCTGAGCTAGCGAAAGAAATGATGGAGCTAGACTTGAAGCCTTCCAAAATTGACATTGGTCGATTGGCAGCAGAATGGTTAGCATCAACGGATAAATACGCATCTAAACGAGATTTCTTAAATGATAAATTAAAAGACTATACCAATAGTGCTTCTAAAACGATTGAACCAAGAGATGTGGTATTATATGGTTTTGGTCGTATTGGTCGTCTTGCAGCTAGAGAGTTAGTGAAACAGGCTGGAAAAGGACAACAACTTCGTTTGAGAGCCATCGTTACAAGAGGAAATTCAGATGCCGATATTATCAAAAGAGCGTCTTTACTAAGAAATGACTCTGTACATGGTGCATTTAAAGGTTCTGTTATTGAAGATTTGGAAAACAAGGCACTAATCATTAATGGTCAAATCGTTCAAATGATTAGCGCGAGTAATCCTGAAGATATTGATTATACTTCTTATGGTATAAACAATGCGTTGATTATTGATAATACGGGTGTTTTCACCGATAAAGAAGCGTTATCAAGACATTTAAAGTCGAAAGGTGCAGCGAAAGTGTTATTAACTGCTCCTGGTAAAGAAATTCCAAATATTGTATACGGTATTAACCAAGGTGATTTAGATTTGGAAAAGGAAAATATCTTTTCTGCAGCATCTTGTACCACCAATGCTATTTCTCCTATTTTAAAAGTTGTCAACGATAAGTTTGGTATTTTAAAAGGTCATATCGAAACAGTTCATGCCTATACGAATGACCAAAACTTATTGGATAACATGCACAAAAAGCCTAGAAGAGGACGATCAGCTGCTATCAATATGGTGATTACTTCTACTGGCGCAGGAAAAGCGGTTACGAAAGTGATTCCAGATTTAAAAGATAAATTGACAGCAAACGCTGTTCGTGTACCAACTCCAAACGGCTCGTTGGCTATTTTGAATTTGAATATTAAAGGAAAAACCAATGTTGCTGAAATAAATGCCGTTATCAAAGAAGCGGCTTTGAATGGAGATTTGGTCAATCAAATTTATTACTCATTCGATCCAGAATTAGTGTCCAATGATATTATTGGAAACACATGTTGTTCGGTTTTTGACTCGAATGCTTCTATTGTTTCTCCAAGTGGAGAAGATGTAGTGCTTTACACATGGTATGATAATGAGTTCGGTTATACGAAACAAGTTATCCGTCTAGCAAAATATATATGTAAAGTTCGTCGATTGATCTATTATTAATCAGCTCTTAACTAAATATTAAAGGGATTATTCAATTTGAATAATCCCTTTTTACTTTCAAGATAAGAAGATATTATTTGTTCGATATTTTTCCTCTAGGGCGTATAAATTCATAGCTCGAGAAATCTTGTTTAGACTTTACGCCATCACCGTAGAATTTACCGTCAGGTGTTGTAATTGTTACTGCGCTATTGGAGTAAATGGTAGAGTCTATTTGATTCCAAATCAATTCTTCCGTTTCCATCTTTTGCTTACCTTCAGGCTTTAATAAAACGACTTTATTGCGAATGAACATCTTGTTTTCGTTGGGGTAATATTCTCCGTATTGACCCGTTAAAATGGTTTCTATATTCCCTTCCTCATCATAAAAAAACACACACAGACTGTCTTTTAACTTCGTGACATTCTTCGGTTCATAATATGTTTCTGCAATGGAAGCGTAGATGCGAACTTTAGCATAACCACTATCCGTCATGAGAAGTTGTAAATCTTTAACGCGCTCGTTAGGGTCTGTATTCTTAACTGTTATTTTTTGTATTTTCTCTAGGTCATTGACACAAGCGGACAGCAATAATATAAGTAAGAATAAGATGCCGAAAATGCGCATTTTTAATCGATTTTATACTTTCTAAACCAGCGGTCATTTAGACTTGGTGAGAAGTTTATTCCTAGATTAAATTGAATGAACTTCTCGTTGTAGGAAGGCATATTCTTTATCGTTTGATCGGCATATCCTACAGAGAAATTTACGGAGGAGATAGAGCGTAACATAACGAATGGAAAACCAAACCCAACGGTGTAAGATTTTTTATTCATATAACTACCATTCATACCGTAAGGCAATTGACCAAAAGAAGTACCAACACGATAGCGTACTTTTGATAAATAACCTGTTGTCGCTCGTTCTAAAAATACTTGTTGAGGAATGTATTCAACTCCGAAAGAATAAGTAGCTGTGTTTCTATAATTGTAAGAGACGTTGTTATTAGTTCCAAAATTCTCAGCATATTCTTTCCACATATTATTGTGATACTCTGCTGAAAAGGATAAGCGGGAATTAAGCTTTGCATTTTGGTTCTTCTTTCTCGTGTTAAGAATGTATTGTACACCAATAGATAACGAAGAAGGAAGTGTCACTGTACCTTTGGTTTGATCGGACTGAATGTAACCATAACTGTTCTGGTTTTCTAAATCAGTTGAGTATGCTTTTTCGGAGATATATGTTGCACTCAAGTTTTGTTTTGGTGTAAAAGAAGCACCCACAATTACTCTATCTTTATCTAATAAGAATTGATAATTTAAACCTAAATCATAATGAAAAGAGCTTAAATAATGGGTTGTTGAATACATAACACCAGAATTAAAGATTGCATCTTGGTCGATATAAGCTGTCTGTGTATTCTCTAAAGAACCAAATAAATAACCTAAGTTCATACCAACACCTAATTTATGGTGCTTTAAATTCAAGGCAGTTACTGAAAAGCCAGTGAAAAATAAGCTAGAATTCCCTTTCCCTTTATACTGATGACGCATATTCTGTGTTTCATCCAAGGAAATAAGTTCAGAAAAATTATAACTACTTCTTGAAAATGGTCGGATACCAAAGGCAAAACCAACAATTTTCGCAAAAGAAATACCAAATGCAAAATGATTTATTTGAGTATAAGAACCTTTCTCAGTAACATTATTACTGGTAAAAGAACGCAAGGTATTATCCACTCCGACACTAAAAATAGGTTGTCCTTTGCTTATACTAGAGTATGAAGAAGGGTTATAAAAATTGATAGAGATACTATCAATAGCTGATGTAAGTGTATTTCCTAAAGAATTGTAGACAAGGCGATTGTCTGAGCTTAGGATTCCTATTCCGTTAGAACTGTATGGGATATTAGCATTTTCCTGTGCATGAAGTGAAAAAGCGAATAACACAGAAGATAAACAATAAAGTAACTTTTTAATCATGCTGTTTTTGCAATATTTCGTATAATCCATTAAGTGTTAAATGTTCGTCATAAATTATGGGTAATGACTGATCTAATTCTATTCTTTTCACATCGCCACCAGTCGCAAAGATAACTAAATCTTTAAATCCATGTTGATATGCCTTAATCATTCCTTCAATTTCGTACTTTATTCCATTCATTACCCCTGAAGACATGCTATTAACGGTAGAATTACCAATTAATTTTGTTGGAGTAATATTTTTTAAAAGAGGTAGGTTTTCAGTATGTTCGTGCATCGCTGTAAATCGCATTTGTAAACCTGGAGAGATAGAGCCACCAAGGTAAACACCAGCGTTATTCACCAAGTCAAATTTCACACAAGTTCCCACATCAATAACGACTGCATTTTTTTTAACTTGTTGGTAAGCAGCGATTGCATTCGCTAGTCGATCTTTTCCGAGTGTATTTCGAGAGTCATAATCGACAGAAATGGGAATAGGAGTAGTTTCTGTCAATAAAACAGCAGAGGAATTAAGTTGTTGTAGTATTTCGTTGGTTTGCTCCTGAGATAGTACAGAAGACAAAATCGATTGGTCGTAAGAAATGCTATTTAAGTAATCAAAACACTTTTTTTTATCCTTTAATAAGAATGACGAAACATCACACAGTGTTGATTCACAGAATATTCCTATTTTGATTCGCGTATTTCCAGCATCGACAACAAGTCGTTTCATTTTAAAAATTTTCAGGGAAATTAAAAAAAAAAATTCAATTCAGTTGGTGAATTAAAAAATGTCTCTATATTTGCACTCACGAAAATCAAGGGAACGTAGCTCAGTCGGTAGAGCAAAGGACTGAAAATCCTTGTGTCGGCGGTTCGATTCCGTCCGTTCCCACAAAAGCCTTCATTCTTGGAGGCTTTTTCTTTTAGGCTTAAAGTAGTGTTATTTTTAAAAGTCGTCCTACAATTTATTATCTTTGTATTTTATAATTAAAATTAAGCGTGAACACAGTTTATATTGTTAGAAAAGAACATTTTAATGCAGCTCACAAACTTTGGAGAGAAGAATGGTCAGAAGAGAAGAATGCTGAAGTTTTTGGGAAGTGTAGCAATAAGAATTGGCACGGACACAATTTCAACCTATTCGTTACCGTTAAAGGAGTTCCGAATGAAGAAACAGGATTTGTAATTGACTTAAAAAAGTTAAGTAAAATTATTAAAGAAGAAGTAATAGAACAAATTGATCATAAAAATCTAAATGTCGACGTTCCTTTTATGCAGAATATAATGCCTTCAACAGAAAATTTAATTATTAAGATTTGGGAATTATTGAAAAACCCAATCGCAAATGAAGGAGGAACATTGTGTAAGTTGCGATTAGAAGAGACGGAAAATAATTTCGTAGAATACTTTGGCGGCAATACACCGTATTAATTAAGAAATAGAATAAGTGGAAGAAAACGAAAATACAGAGAAAACGGTAAGAATTGCCAATGCTTACAAAGGAATTTTAGCAGACTTAGGAGAAAGTCCTAGCCGTGAAGGATTGTTGAAAACACCAGAGCGTGTAGCAAAAGCATTACAATTTCTGACAAGTGGAAATCAGATAGATCCTGCCGAGATACTAAAAAGTGCACTCTTTAGTGAGGATTATTCTGAAATGGTTATCGTGAAGGATATAGAGGTCTATTCAATGTGTGAACATCACATATTGCCATTCTTTGGAAAAGCGCATATAGCGTATATTCCAAATGGGAAAATTGTTGGATTGAGTAAGATACCGCGAATTGTGGATGCTTTTTCTCGTCGCTTGCAAGTGCAAGAGCGCTTAACTTTAGAAATCCGTGATTGTATTCAGGATACATTAAAACCTCATGGCGTGGCAGTTGTTTTAGAGTGCGCTCATATGTGTATGCAAATGCGTGGTGTTCAAAAACAGAATTCTTTTACTACAACAAGTGCTTTCACAGGTGAGTTTTTGAATAATGAATTAACGAGAAAAGAATTTATACAATTAATAAATGCAAATTTACATTAATATAAAATAGATATGGAAAATAGATTCATGCAAGAAGAAGGCGTTTTCGCTCAAGATATCGCCAGAGATTTTTTTAAGAAAGTATATGCTTATATGGGATTAGCCCTTTTAGTGTCTGGAGGTGTTGCTTATTATTTTGCAACGTCACAAGATTTATTTAGTCGTGTTTTCTTAACTGCTGAAGGAGGAATTAGCCCCTTGTTTTATGTAGTCACTTTCGCACCAGTTGGTTTAGCGTTATGGATTCAAATGGGCTACAGGAAACTTTCTATTCCTGTATTAACTGCTTTATTTATGTTGTTTGCAGGTTTGATGGGAGCAAGTTTGAGCACCATTTTCTTTGTATATAGTCTAAACTCTATCGCAGTGACATTTTTTGTGAGTGCAGGTGCGTTTGCTGGAATGGCAATCTTAGGGTATACAACTAAAATGGACTTAACTAAAATGGGAAGTTTAATGTATATGCTTTTCATTGGTATTTTCATTGCCTCAATCGCGAATATGTTTGTCAAATCCGATGGCTTGAGTTGGGGGATTTCTTTCATAGGTGTCTTTGTTTTCACTGGCTTAACTGCTTATTGGATGCAAAAACTAAAAGATGTTTCTAAAAACTCCATGTTAGATGGTGTTGAAAGAGATAAATTAGCATTGATTGGTGGCTTGACATTATATATTTTATTCATCAATCTTTTTATGTCATTATTGAGACTTTTCGGTGGTAGAGATTGATTTTAACAGTAATATTTAACAGTAAAAGCCGATAGTTATTAACAATGTCGGCTTTTTTATTGATAAAACGTTTGTAAATTAATTTTTTTTAACAGATGAATTATCCTATTTTTGCAATAAAATTGTCTAAACATGAAGAAATTTATTAAAAAATTTTCTATTGTACTTCTCCTATTGATTAGTACATTCTCTATCAATGCTCAAGTAAACGATACACTAGCATTTGATGCGAGTATTTCAAAATCTGGGTATGCAGCTGCTACTGTTACGATTGGAGATTACGATTGGTCGCTGTCACAAGCAATGCAATCGAGTTCACCTGATGCAGGAGACATGAAATTCGGAACCAATAGCTTGCGTATGAGGAGAAATGCTGCAGATTACGGATATATACAAATGGAAGAGGATAAGCCATACGGATTAGGAAGTATTTCATTTTATGCATCTCGTGCAAATTTTGGTAGTGATAGAGCAAATATTGCACCTATTTTCGAAGCGCAATACAGTACTGATGCAGGAACTACTTGGATCCCCGCTGGATCAGCAGTAGATTTAGATGGCATTGATGCATTGACAAAATTTGAATATTCAAATATTAATGTAACAGGAAATATTCGCGTTAGACTAATTGTGACAGGAGGTGATTCTGGAAAGCGTTTCAATATAGATTCTCTAATCTTGACAGGTTATTCACCTACAACAGTATGCGAAAAACCATTAAATATGGGAGTTGTTAATAATACTGACGGATCAATTGATGTTACATGGGATGCACCGACTAACTTACCGGCAGATGGTTATCAGGTAGCTGTATTTAAAACAGGAACGCAGCCTACTTCAGCTGATTTTTTCAAAATCCCATCTTCAGAAACAAATTTCTCAACAGATACACTTACTAATGGAACTAATTTAGTAGACAGTACGACTTACTTAGTTTACTTATATTCAGTATGTAATGAAGCGACTGTTGATCACTCTGATACTATAGGGAGTCCTGTAAATGTGTCGATTATCCCTTGTGATGGTCCTACAAACTTAGTTTTGGTAGATAATACAGATGGTTCTATTACTGCTTCATGGACCGCGCCAGCTGGATTACCAGCAGAAGGTTACCAAATAGCAATAGTGGATGCTGGTTCAACGCCTTTATCATCAAATTTCTTCACCGTTCCGTCTTCTGAAACTACTTTCACAACAGACACCCTTAAGAATGGTGCAAATTTAGCCAACTCTTCTTCTTATGATGTTTACATTTATTCATCATGTAACACGGCAAAAGAATATCATTCTGATACAATTAACGCTAATGTTCAATTAGCGGCTTGTGCTAAACCAACAAATTTAGTGGTGGTTGATAATGGTGATGGTTCCGTTACTGTAACATGGGATGCAACTACACCATTACCAGGAAACGGATATCAGATAGCTTTACATTCTAATGGAAGTACACCGAATCAATATGAATATTTCAATATTTTGTCAAGTGAAACATCTTTTACAACGGATACATTAACAAATGGTGCAACTTTAGCTGGAGGATTGGAATATGTTGTTACGATGAATGCTGTTTGTGATGCAGTTAATGTGTCTGCGCCATTGAATGATACACTAGCGATAATTTTACCTACAACATGTCTTTCTCCTACTGGGTTAAATGCTGTAAGTAATGGTGATGGTTCCATTACAATATCTTGGAATGTCCCTACAAATATTCCTTCTAACGGATACTTGATTGCTATGGCTTCAGACCAATTAGTAACAGATAGTGTATATATATCAGTAAATGATGGCAATCAAACTACAATTACGACAGATACATTACCGAATGGAACTCAATTGGATCCTTACGGTAATTACTTTGTTTATATCACGTCTAATTGTGGTAGCGAAACGTCACCAATAGATAGTGTTGCCGTTAGTGTAGCAATGCCATGTGTAGAAGTTACTAATTTGACTGTTACTGCAGACGCAGATGGAACAATTGGCGTAACTTGGGATGCACCATCATATTTACCTTCTGATGGTTATCAAATTGCTATTGCGGTAGAAGGAACGTTACCGACAGCAGGGGATTATTTTGATGTAGACAAAACGAAAACTTCTTTTTCTTCTGATACACTAAATAACGGAACAGCTATTATACTTGGTAATAGTTATGTTGTTTACTTCGTTTCGTTATGTTCATCGACTCAAATATCAGATACGCTTATAGATACGGTTCAAACAACTGCTTTACCATGTCTTGCTCCGTCTAACTTAACAGTTACTAATCACCAAGATGGCTCTATAGATATTTCGTGGACATCCGCTACTCAACCGACAAATGGTTATTTCTATGCGATTATGCCAGTTGGAACAGTACCTTCTTTTCCTGGTGATTACGTAGCAACATCAGCAACGTCCATAGCAAACGCAACAACTACAACTGGTTCTTCAGCTCTTACTTTTGAAGCTGGTGAAACGTATAAAGTATATCTTATTTCTTCTTGTGATTCTATTCAAGGAAATAGCGGCAATGTAACGGAAAACTTCACTATGGCACTTTCTGTGAATACAGTGAACTCTGAAATTACAGGTTTATTTCCAAATCCAACTTCTTCCACTTTAACAATTGAAATGAGTGCGTCCGTTGGGTATGTAACTATTATTGATTTAACAGGAAAAGTAGTTTATACAAATGAAATGACTTCTAACACAACTAAAATAAATGTGGAAGAACTTCCTGCAGGAATGTATCAAGTGAAAGTTGCAACAACAACAGCAACTTCTTTTGGTAAGTTCATAAAAGAATAAAATTTATAAGAAGTCTTTCGCGAGATTTCTAAAGATAAGTAATTAGACAAAAGGCTAAATTGAAGTATTTTCAATTTAGCCTTTTGTCTTTTAGAGTGGTTGTGAATTTATGATGAAGAGGTGTTTTTTTAGTGGATGTATATTTAAAAGAAAATAGGTCATATAATTATCTATTCAGTTTTTTTTAAAATTCCATTTATTTCAAAATATATCGTATCTTTGCGCCACTAAATTTTTTTATTAATCGGAGTTTCGTACTCCAAACAATAATTTATAAGAATGGCAACAAGAATTAGATTGCAAAGACATGGTAAGAAAGGAAGAGCTTTTTACCACATTGTAGCTGCTGATAGCAGATCTAAAAGAGATGGTAAGTTTATCGAGAAATTAGGAACTTACAATCCAAACACAAACCCAGCAACAGTAGACATTAACTTCGAAGAAACACTTAAGTGGGTTCAGACAGGTGCTGAAATGTCAGATACTGCTAGAGCAATTTTATCTTACAAAGGTGTATTGTACAAAAACCACCTTTTGAATGGAGTTAAAAAAGGAGCTTTAACAGTTGAGCAAGTTGAAGAAAAATTCAATAAGTGGATTGATGAGAAAGCATCAAGAATCTCTGGAAAAACAGATAACTTAGCAAAAGCAAAAGCAGAAGCAAGAGCTGCAGCATTAGCTGCTGAAGCTGTCTCTAAAGAAGCGAAAGCAGCTGCTATCTTAGCTAAGAATACTCCAGCTGAAGAAGAAGTAGTTGAGGCTCCAGTAGCGGAAGAGGCTCCAGCAGCGGAAGAGGCTCCAGCAGCGGAAGAAACTCCAGCAGCTGAAACTCCAGCAACAGACGAAGCTGCTCCAGAAGGAGAAACAGAAGCTTAATTAAAACGTTTAAATGAATAAGGCAGATTGCTATCATTTAGGATATGTATCGAAACTTCACGGATATAAAGGTGAAGTTTCGTTATTTTTAGACGTTACCGATGCGTCTATCTATAAAAAGTTAGACATGGTTTACGTAGATCTAAACGGAAACCTTACACCCTTTGTTCTCGAGAAAATTAAACTCGCACCTAAGAATTTTGCCTACGTAAAAATTGAAGGAATTGATAGTGAGGATGATGCTGCTTTTTTACTAAAAAAACAATTATACCTACCCGCTTCAACACTTCCTAAATTAAAAGGGAATGAGTTTTATGACCATGAAATCGTTGGATTTAAGGTGATAGATAAAGCTTATGGTGAAGTTGGAGAATTAGAACAAGTTGTTGATTTACCTATCAATCCACTGTTTCAAGTTAGACATAACAGTGGCAAAGAGATTTTAGTTCCTTTACGCAAAGAGTTTATTCTCAAAATTGACCGGGACAACAAAGAACTTCATTTAGATATTCCCGAAGGCTTGATAGAACTTTACTTACAGTAATTGTCTTCCTTTAATTTCAAATATTTTACGATTC
>JBEBRN010000014.1:0-56131 GCA_040394775.1 Taishania pollutisoli | reverse complement strand
GTACTGAAAATTTCGGTTTTGAAGCTCCAGCACCGCAAAATAAAATAATCCCAACTAAAAATGACAGAGTGTATAATTGGTAATTAATCCGTACCTTTACTCCATGAAAAGGTTTTTAGTAATATCATTTCTGTTTGTCTTTATCGGTGCTACAACAGCATTTGGTGAGTTATTGAAATTACCTGCGCTTATTCATCATTATAGCGAGCATGTTCATGATGAAAAGAATGCTGATTTTTCTTTCTTTGATTTCTTGGCAGAACATTATGATGGGACGATAGATCACTCCGACTCACACCATGATCACGAGGATTTGCCATTTAAGACCATAAATCCGCACATCGCTCAAGTGTTAATCACTCTTCCTCAACCGAGCTTTTCTATTGTTCAAGTGACGTTCGTGCAAACCAAATTAAAAAAATCATTTCAACACAATGATGACCATTCTAACACGTATCTAAACAGCATTTGGCAACCGCCACGTATTTGTTAATCTTTTTTTTCTATTTGCATACTGCATTCGCTTTATGCTTTTTCATAGTGATACTACAAGCTTAGTACACGGTAATGAACGATTAATTATACAAATATGCTGAACAAAATCATAGCGTTCTCAATAAAGAACAAGCTCATCGTAGGACTTTTTGTCCTTGGTCTGATTGGTTATGGTAGTTATGAAGTAAAAAAACTACCCATTGATGCCGTACCTGACATCACTAATAATCAGGTGCAAGTAATAACGGTTGCGCCAGCCTTGGGTGCTCCCGACGTGGAAAGGCTCATTACATTTCCCATTGAACAGGTCAATAACAATATTCCCGGACTGATTGAACTCCGGAGTTTTTCCCGTTTTGGTTTGTCCGTTGTGACCATTGTTTTTGATGATAAAACGGATGTTTATTGGGCAAGACAACAAGTTTCTGAACGCTTGCAACAAGCGCAAGAAGACATTCCAAAAGGTCTTGGAACTCCAACTCTAGCACCGATAACAACAGGTTTGGGCGAAATTTATCAATATACCGTTCGACCAAAAGCAGGTTATGAAGACAAATACGATGCGATGGAATTACGCACCATTCAAGATTGGATTGTTCGTCGGCAATTGTTAGGTGTGAAAGGCGTTGCCGATGTAAGCAGTTTTGGTGGATTACTCAAACAATATGAAATTTCCATTGAAACCGAGAAATTACTCGCTGCCAACATTACGATTTCCGATGTTTTTAAAGCACTCGAAAATAACAATCAAAACACAGGCGGTTCTTATATTGAGAAAGGCCCTACAATTTTGTTCATCCGAAGCGAAGGTTTGGTCGGCAGTTTAGAAGACATCAACAATATTGTTATCAAGAATCTTCCCAATGGCTCGCCCTTACTTATTCGCGATGTGGCCGATGTAGGTTTCGGAAGTGCACCGAGATATGGTGCCATGACGTATAACGGAGAACAACAAGTTTCGGGTGCGGTAGTAATGATGTTGAAAGGGGCAAACAGTAACATTGTTATTAAAGATATCAAAGAACGGATTGAACTCATTCAAAAAACATTGCCAGAAGGTGTTGTGATAGAACCGTTCTTAGATCGGACAAAAATGGTCAACAATGCGATTGGGACGGTGACTAAAAACCTATTGGAAGGTGCTTTAATCGTGGTCTTTGTCTTGGTATTGTTCTTAGGAAATCTTCGCGCAGGACTATTGGTGGCCTCCGTTATTCCACTTTCGATGTTGTTTGCCATTATCATGATGAACATCTTCGGCGTGAGTGGAAACTTGATGAGTTTAGGAGCCTTAGACTTTGGTTTGATTGTCGATGGTGCTGTCATTATTGTGGAAGCCGTCATGCATAAACTTTCTTTTAGTAAACGCTTTAATAAAATCAATCAACTCTCACAAGCAGAAATGGATGAATCGGTAAATCAATCGGCATCTCGAATGATGAACAGTGCTGTTTTTGGTCAAATTATCATCTTGATTGTGTACTTGCCCATTTTGACATTGCAAGGAATTGAAGGAAAAATGTTTAAACCAATGGCACAAACAGTTGCCTTTGCATTGATTGGAGCGTTTATTTTATCATTGACCTATATTCCAATGATGAGCACTTTGTTTTTGAGTAAAAAGATTGCTCACAAACCGAATCTTTCTGACCGAGTAATGGAACGCTTATCACATTTTTTTCAAAAAGGGTTGATAGGTGTTTTCAGAAAACAAAAACTGGTCATTGGCACTGTTCTTACTATGTTTGTGATTTCCATATTTGTGTTGACACGACTAGGAGGTGAGTTTATTCCATCCTTACCAGAAGGTGATTTCGCCGTAGAAGTAAGAGTTTTACCAGGCAGTAATCTCAACACTTCTATCGACGCTGTTTCAAAAGCATCGAAGATCATTTTAGCAAAATTTCCAGAAGTAGAAAAAATAGTTGCCAAGACAGGAAGTAGTGAGATTCCAACTGACCCGATGCCTGTAGATGCTTCGGATTTAATGATTATTTTAAAACCAAAAAAAACATGGACATCGGCAAAAACGTATGCTGATTTAGAAGCTAAAATGATGAAAGAACTAGCGATTATTCCAGGCGTTTCGTTCGGTTTTCAATATCCAGTTGCGATGCGATTTAATGAACTAATGTCAGGCGCCAAACAAGATGTGGTGTGTAAAATATTTGGAGAAAATTTAGATTCATTGGCGCTGTATGCTGCTAAATTAGGACACATCTGTAATACGGTGGAAGGAAGTGAAGGATTGTATGTGGAACCCGTAACAGGCATGGCACAAATTGTCGTTGAGTATAATCGTGCTGCGATTGCGCAATATGGTTTAACAATTAGCGACATCAATCGGGTGATAAATACGGCATTTGCAGGAGAAAGTAGTGGAATTGTTTACGAAGGTGAAAAACGATTTGATCTGGTGGTTCGATTGACGGATGAAAAACGAAAAGATTTGACTGATGTACAAAATCTGTTGATAGCAACTCCGAGTGGAACACAAATTCCGCTGAATATTGTTGCAAACGTCGATATCGTCGAAGGGCCTAATCAAATTCAGCGAGAGAATTCTCAACGTCGTATTATCGTCGCATTTAATGCTCGCGGAAGAGATGTGCAAAGTATTGTCAACGATTTACAGCAAAAAGTAGATAAGCAGTTAAAATTACCAACAGGTTATTATATCACCTATGGTGGTGCTTTTGAAAATTTACAAGCCGCAAAAGATAGATTGCTAATTGCCGTTCCACTTTCGTTGGTACTCATTTTCTTGCTACTTTACTTTGCGTTTCGTTCCGTGAAACAAGGATTGTTAATTTACACGGCCATTCCACTTTCAGCTATCGGCGGAATTCTAGCTTTAGCGATAAGAGGAATCAACTTTAGCGTGAGTGCAGGAATCGGATTTATCGCCTTGTTTGGTGTCGCTGTTTTAAATGGAATTGTGTTAGTGGCAGAGTTTAACCGATTGAAAGCAGAAGGGTATACCGACATCAAACGGATTGTGATTCAAGGAACAAAAACACGTTTGCGCCCTGTCTTGATGACGTCGTTTGTAGCATCTTTAGGTTTTCTACCGATGGCAATTAGTACGGGTGAAGGCGCAGAAGTGCAACGTCCTTTAGCAACGGTGGTGATTGGTGGATTGCTCTTGGCAACTTTCTTAACACTCTTTGTTTTACCCTTGCTATATTATATCTTCCATAAAGGAAAACCAATTGCTAAGAAAGTGAGGACAATTACCGTTCTCCTTATTTTAGGAGCATTTGCAACAACTTCTAATGTGAATGCACAAACGCCGATTACACTAGAACAAGCAATTGATACTGCATTGAGGAATAACCTTTCCGTCAAAAATGAGCACTTACGCACCGAATATTACAAGGGTTTGATTAAATCCGGTGCAAACATTCCTTCGACAACTATTTTTGGAGAATACGGACAAATGAATAGTTTCTATTCAGATAAAAAGTTAGGAATTTCTCAAACGATTAATTTTCCTACTGTTTACATCAAACAAAAAGCACTCTTGAATGAAGAATGGAAAAGCAGTGTGTTGAGTGTTGGCGTGAAAGAAGCACAATTGAAAAAGCAGGTTTCTGAGGCGTTTTACACGTTGATTTATTTAGAACAGAAAAAGAAACTTTTACAAAAAACAGATTCACTTTTCGAATCATTCCTAGAGAAAGCAATACTGCGTTTTAATAACGGTGAAAGTAACATTTTAGAAAAAGTAACAGCCGAAAATCAGCGTGGTCAAATCGCCTTACAGTTAATCCAATTACAACAAGATAAAGATTTGTTACAACTCCAGTTTCAGCTATTGTTGAATACACGAACGGCTTATGTTCCCGATGATAAAGAAATGGTTTTCAAGGAAGTTCTGGTCGTAGATTCTACACAATTAGCCAATCATCCTGCATTGCAATATTTGAAACAACAAGAACAAATAGCGATGTCAACCACGAAAGTGGAGCGTTCAAAATTATTACCTGATTTGAACCTTGGCTATTCGGTTATGGGAATGCGCGGAATGGGAGCGAACGACAAGACCTACAACAGCGCACTTCGTTTTCACTCGGTACAATTGGGATTAGGTATTCCTATTTTCACTGGAGGACAGAAAGCACGGATACGATCAGCGAAAACAAATGAGCTTATTGCAGCCAACGAATATGAAGTCAATTTAAAGGCTTTTGAAACGTCTTATTTGTCTGTTATGAAACAATATCAATTGTTGGAAGATGCGATTCACTATTATGAAAACACCGCATTGAAAAATGTAGAAACAATTATAAACACGGCGAATCAACAATTTCAAAGCGGCGAAATCAATTACCTCGAATGGGTGTTATTGATGAATCAAGTGACGAGTATTCAAAGTGATTACATTGAAACATTGAAGAACAGAAACAAGGCTGTTATCGAATTGAATTTTTATTTAAATAATTAAAAAATAGGACGAATGAAAAAATTAATCATCCTTCTAAATTCGTTGTTGTTACTCGTAGCGTGTAATAGCAACAAAGCGAACGAGCAATCTACGCCAGAAATTTTAAATGGAAATAGCATTACGCTGACGGACGCACAATATAAAAATGCGGGAATAGCAACAGGTCAACTGGAAACTCGAACCATTTCTTCTGTACTTAAACTCAATGGAAAAATAGACGTACCACCGCAAAGTCTGATTTCTATTAGTGTTCCATTAGGCGGATATTTAAAATCGACGAAATTATTACCTGGAATGCATGTGGTAAAAGGAGAAGTATTGGCGGTATTGGAAGATCCGCAATACATTGAATTGCAACAAGAATATTTGACTGCAAAAGCGCAATTTGCATTTGACGAAGCAGAATACAATCGTCAGAAAGAATTGAATCAAAGCAAAGCAAGTAGTGACAAAGTTTTTGAGCAGGTGAAAGCTACCTACCAATCCCATTTTGTATTGATAAAGGCACTGGAACAAAAGCTGCGATTGATTGGTTTAAATCCCGATAAATTGACCGCCAATTCCATCTCTAGAAGCATCAGCATTCATTCACCTATTAATGGATTTGTTTCTGCTGTTAATGTGAATATTGGTAAATACGTCACTCCAAGCGATGTTTTGTTTGAATTAGTCGATCCAACGGATATTCATTTGGCGTTGACCGTTTTTGATAAGGACATCTCAAAATTAGCGATTGGTCAAAAACTGTTTGCGTTTACCAATACACATCCCGAACAAAAACATGAAGGCGAAATTATTCTTATTAGCAAGAATCTCTCGAATGACAATTCGGTACAAGTACATTGTCATTTTGAGAAATACGACAAAACGCTTTTACCCGGAATGTTTATGAATGCGACGATTGAGTTGTTAGAGAATGATGTCACTGCTTTACCCGATGATGCGATTGTACGCTATGAAAACAAACACTATGCGTACATCGTAAACGGAAGTCATCAATTTGAAATGCAAGAAGTCCAAATTGGTGATTCAGAAAATGGCTTTACTGAAATTCTAAATGCGGAGCAGTTTAAAGGAAAGACGTTCGTAGTGAAAGGTGCCTATCATCTTTTAATGGCCATGAAAAATATCAACGAAGAATAATAGGTTTCCTCCCCCTACCCTTCCGAATGTTCGGAACGGGCTCTCCAAAGGGGGAATAAAACCTCACTTCGAGAAATAGTTTTTCAATGATGTATAGGTTTCCTCCTTTGGAGGAAAGAAAAAGCATTGCTTTTGAAGACCAAACGGCAGTGCAGGGGCAAAGGAGAAGGGAAAAACAAAATAATGATTGAAAGTTCTACTTTAAAATCGTTAAGCTTTAAATAAAAAACACCAGCGAAGAATAATTTCTTGGCTGGTGTTTTATTATTTTATTGTAAAAATTATTTTCTCAACTTCTTGAACAAGCGCTTTCTTCTATAGGTAAATCGGTGCATTTAATTGCTCCAAAGCCACCAGCGACATCAATAACGTCATGCGTTCCTCTACCTTTCAAGATAGAAGCACATATCAAAGAACGGTAACCGCCAGCACAGTGTACGTAGAAAGGCTCATCCTTAGGGAATTCGTCGTATCGCTCGTTCATTAACTCTAATGGTAAAAGGTTGACGTTTTTTAAATGTCCAGCATTGTATTCTCCTTCATTTCGAACGTCGATGATTTTGTATTTAGTCTCTTGACTCTCTTTCGCAAATTCTTCGGCAGAAATAGAGCGGATGTTATCCACCTCTTTTCCAGCTTTAGCCCATGCGTCCATTCCGCCTTTTAAATAGCCTAATGTGTTATCAAATCCAACGCGCGCTAAACGTGTAACAGTTTCCTCTTCTCTTCCTTCTGGGCAAACTAATAAGATATTTTGGTTCGCATCTTTTATGACCGCTCCAACCCATGGGGCGAAACTTCCATCAACGCCAATGGAAATAGCTTTTGGTATAAATCCTTTGACAAAATCACTTGCTGAACGAACGTCTAAAACAATGGCTTCTTCTTCATTAGCGATGTGTTCAAATTCTTCTGGATTAAGTGCTCTAGTTCCTCTCTCTAATACATCGTCAATAGACAAACCTCCGCTTTTATTTAACATCACACTGGTAGGGAAATAAGCAGGCGGTTTAGCTAAACCACTTGTTACTTCGGCAATGAATTCTTCTTTTGTCATATCAGCACGAAGCGCATAGTTGGTCTGTTTTTGTTCTCCTAACGTTCCAACAGTCTCTTTAGACATACTTTTTCCACACGCAGAACCAGCACCGTGACCAGGATAGACAATTAAATCATCTCCTAAAGGCATAATCTTCGTGCGTAGAGAATCGTATAGCATTCCTGCTAAATCTTCGATGGTTAAATCTGCTCCTTTTTGCGCTAAGTCTGGACGACCAACATCACCTAGAAATAACGTGTCACCACTAAAAAGCGCATGTTCCTTTCCATTTTCGTCAATCAATAAATAACTTGTGCTCTCCATGGTGTGACCAGGTGTGTGCAACGCTTTAATTTTAACTTTTCCTAATTCAAAGATTTGGTTGTCTTCTGCCACGATCATATCGAATTCAGTAACTGCTGTTGGACCGTAGACAATCTTTGCGCCTGTTTTTTGCGCTAACGCCACGTGGCCGCTCACGAAATCGGCATGGAAATGTGTTTCAAAAATGTATTTTATTTTGGCGTTATCAGCATTCGCTCGGTCTATGTAAGGTTGTACTTCTCTTAGCGGATCGATGATTGCCACTTCTCCTTCGCTCATGATGTAGTAAGCTCCTTGCGCTAAACATCCAGTATATATTTGTTCTATTCTCATAATGATTACAGTTTACACAAAGGTAGTCAATCTTTGATTACACTCCAATGACTTAGGTCAGGGGTTTGTTAATTTTGGTTGAATTTAAATGGATTTTAAGTTTTTTTATCAAGTTTCCTCCACTAAATTTCGTGAAGTGTCCTTAGTGAAAACATTCTATTCTTTCTAGTTAAAAAAAAGAAATTACTGAAAACTATAAACACTTTTTGGGGTAACGCAATAATGCAACGGAATATCATTCGAATGGACTTTGTCTATCTCAACCACTTCATCGAAAAAGCTTAACCCAATAAAAACACATTCTTTTTTGCATTGCGATAGAAAGCGATCGTAAAACCCTTTTCCATACCCAACTCGGTAACCTTCTTTGTCAAATCCAAGTAGTGGAACGAAAACGACGTCCATTTCTTGTGGTGTAATTTCATTCCCGTATTTCGGTTCTGGAATGCCGTATTTTGAGATTTCTATTTGCGCCTCGTTTTCATAGATGTAATGCGTCATTTCTGCCGTTTTGAAATCGGATTTTGATACGGAAATTTGACATTGAGATGCAAGAAGTGATTGAAGTAGCGTAGAAGTATCTATTTCTTTTTTGGAAGCGATACTTAAGAATAAACTAATCGTTTGTTGAGAGAGATTAAAATACTGTAAAACACGGTCGCTAATCTCATTTGAAAGTAAGGAAATTTCCTCATTAGATAATGCGTTTCTTCTTTCCGTGTACAGCTTTCTTAATTCTTCTTTCTTCATCGGTGTAATTGTTAGCGTTTAGTATTATATCAACTAAGTTAAAAATTTAATGGGAGTATTTAACAAGAATCCACCATTTCCTAAAATAAAAAAAAGCCTATGAATATTCACAGACTTTTCCAAAACAAGTTGCATCTCTTCGATGCGTGAGGGAATTATTGCAGTAATTCTTTTACTAGCGTTGAAATCAGCTTTCCATCTGCTTTTCCAGCTAATTCAGAAGATAAGATTCCCATTACTTTCCCCATGTCTTTCATCGATGCAGCACCTGTTGTAGCAATCGCATTTTGTACTGCTTGGCGTACTTCATCTTCCGACATCATAGTAGGTAAGTACGTTTCAATCACTTGTGCTTGAAGTAATTCTTCTTGCGCTAAATCTTCTCTATTTTGTTCTTTGTACAGTTCGTATGTTTCCATTCGTTGTTTGTACAATTTCATACATATTTTAATCGCTGTTTCTTCGCTTACTTCACCGCCTTGACCTGAAGTTGCTTCTAAAAGTAACTTTGATTTAATGTCTCTTAACGCAGCTAATTTTTCTTTTTCTCTTGCCAACATCGCTGTTTTGATGTCTGCATTTATGATATCTGTAAAACTCATTTTTTTATTTTAAGAGTTTGTTGGTTCGATAGGTGATATTACTTTAATATACTATCAATCAACGTTGTCGTGTAGAAATGAATTGTTGCTATTTAATGAGCTTTCTTCATCGTCTTTAGAAATTGAAAAACGAGATGAGGTATTCTCTTTGCTAAAATTACGTTCTTCTAATTCTACGTTTTTACGCATAAAAGCAGGCTCACTTTCGTATTTTGCTAACCCTTCTGAAGTTCTCAAAGAAGCCGTATATTTTCTAATTTGCTCTAAACGCTCGTTAGAAATCTTTGCTGTATCTTCTGCTGAAACTGAACGTCTTTCAGTGGTAAAGTCGATAGTCTTCTCTTCTGTCACTTCGCCATCTAAAGTATAACGTGTAAGTGTATCTTCTTCGCTTTTTTCATCGTTAGAACTTCCTAAATCAAATACAAACTGATTCATTGTTGGCTTTTCTGTTATTTCTTTATCTTCTTCTGCTTTAATGGAGTCAAATGAAGTAGGAGAATGTGATGTCTCAACATGTGTTTCAACCGTCTTCACATACATACTTGGTTCCTCTGATTTTTCGATGTTACTTGTAGGCTGTGTCAATGGAGCAACAACTTCAACCTTAGGTGTATCTATTAATTCAATTTTAGTCTTTTGTGGTGCTTTCACATATTCTGTAAAAGGAACTGTTTGAAATCCTGTAGCGATAAGTGTTACCCCTAATTGAGAACCTAATGTTGGATCGTAACCGTGTCCAAAAATAACTTCTGCTGTATTTCCTGCTTGATCCTGAACGAAGTCAGTGATAGCAGTAATTTCATCCATTGTCACTTCGTTATCACCATACGTGATGTTCAGTAAGATGTAATTAGCACCTGTGATATCATTGTCGTTTAATAATGGAGATTGAAGTGCTGATTCCACACATTCTAGTGCTCTATTTTCACCTTCAGCAATACCTGATCCCATAATCGCAACACCTGAATCTTTCATGACTGTTTTCACGTCGTTGAAATCCACGTTGATAGCACCCGTAACGGACACTACATCAGCGATACTTTTTGCAGCAGTTGAAAGAACGCTATCTGCTTTTGCAAATGCTTCTGATATGGAAAGGTTCCCAGTAATCTCACGTAGTTTTTCATTATTAATAACTAATAATGTATCGACATACGAACGAATTTGTTCCAATCCCTCTTCTGCTTGTAATCTTCTTTTACGACCTTCAAATGCGAAAGGAACGGTCACAATACCTACAGTTAGTATGCCCATTTCTTTTGCTACTTGCGCAATAACAGGAGCTGCTCCAGTTCCTGTTCCACCACCCATTCCGGCAGTTATGAAAACCATTCTAGTATCGGTAGAAAGTAATTTCTTAATTTCATCAATCGTTTCAAGTGCCGCCTCGCGACCAATATCTGGAAGAGAACCTGCGCCTCTACCTTCTGTCAATTCCTGTCCTAATTGAACCTTGTAAGGAACGGGAGAAATATCCAATGCTTGTCTGTCTGTATTACAAACAATAAAATCCACGCTCTTAAGACCTAAGTTATACATGTGATTCACCGCATTGCTTCCTCCGCCTCCAACACCAATTACCTTGATAATTGAAGACATTTCTTTTGGCATATCAAATTCCATTTTATTCTTTTTAAATTATTACCCTACTTGTTTCTTGTTCTCTTGTTTCTTATTCTTCTTCAAATAAACGACCGAAAGATTTACCTATTCCTTCAAAACCTTCTTTGATTCTTCCGAAATAACCTCCTTTTAGTGTACCACTTGAATGTCCTTTTATCGTTTTCTCTCTATCGTTATTGATTTTTTCTAATGGCTCTTCTGTTACTTCCATCACCACTTCATCCACGACAACTTCTTTTTCTTTCTTATTTTGGAAGCCTAACAATACCAATCCGATACCCGTTGCATAAACAGGGCTCATCATATCTTCGATTGTGTTGGTACTTGCCAAGTGCTCTGTTGGATATCCAACGCGTGTGTCAATTCCAGTCACATATTCACATAATTGAGTGATATGCTTTAATTGTGCTCCACCTCCCGTTAAAACGATTCCAGCATGTAGTTTCTTTTCGTAACCGGATTTTTTAATTTCGAAGTAAATGCACTCTAGGATTTCTTCCATTCTCGCTTGAATGATTCTCGCCAAGTTTTTCACGGAGATTTCTTTTGGCTCTCTTCCTTTAAAGCTTGGAATACAAACAACCTCATTGTCTAATGTTTCACCCGCTAAGGCACTACCAAATTGAATTTTCAATTTCTCAGCATGTGTTCTTAAGATACTACAGCCGTTTTTAATATCTTCAGTTATGATATTTCCTGCTAAAGAGATAACCGCCGTGTGACGAATAACTCCTTCTGAAAAAATGGCGATATCAGTTGTTCCACCACCGATATCAACTAATGCAACACCACCTTCTTTCTCATCTTCCATTAACACTGCTTGAGCAGATGCCAACGGTTCCAAAATCATATCTTGCATTCTCAAGCCAGACAACTCAATACAACGATTGATGTTTCTTCCTGCTTGAACGTGTCCTGTAATCACATGGAAATTCGCTTCTAGACGGATACCTGGACTTCCAATCGGATCCGTAATTCCTTTGATGTCATCGATGATGTACTCTTGTGGAAGAACGTGAATAATTTCTTCTCCTGGATTCATCGCCAAACGATACATGTCTTCAATCAACATGTCAACATCTACTTGAGTAACTTGTTCCTCTGTGTTTAAACGAGTCAACATTCCTCTATGTTGTAAACTTTTGATGTGCTGACCAGCAATACCTACATAAACGACTTCGATTTTTACCTCTTCTTTCGTTTGTTCTTGCGCTATTGCAACCGCTTTTTTAATAGAAGCTACTGTTTTGTCGATGTTTGCGACCATACCTCTTGAAACACCTAAAGAGTCTGCTTGACCCATTGAGATGATTTCAATTTTTCCGTGTTCGTTCTTAATCCCTACAAAACAAGCGATCTTTGTCGTTCCAATATCAAGTCCAACTATTACTGACATATATTCCTCTTTTTATTTCTTTTTACAAACAATTTGTTCGCTATACTTCAAACTTATCTCACTGTATTTATCCCACCCTTCAAACCGAATACCTTCTTTATAGAATGTTACCAGTTTGTCGAATTTTTGTTTAATCTCTTCTTTTGAATTAGCCGTTCCAAATACAATAACTTGATCTCCAATCTGTGGGATTAAAACAAAATCGCCATCTTCTCGTAAATAGATTTGTCCTATCTGAGCAGACAAAAAGGGATCATTACAAACGTAATGTGAAATCAGATATATTTTATTTAAAACTGAATTAGTTTTCAAACTGTCATTGTTAATAATTGAGTCATTGACCTTTACGTTTCCATCCTCGTGAATTGCACCATTTGCAACGAGAACTTTTGAAGCATGAAAATTATCTGGTTTGATAATAAAACCAAATTCATCCATATAAAAAGTTTGATTTTTTGTGTTGAATATTCTAACAATGGGTTTTCGCTGCTGAATGTCAATTTTCCACTGATCTCCTATTTTCGCATATACTTTAACATCTAATATTTGGGATAATTGTTTTAATTCTCTTTCTATTTTGTCAAATTGTATATCTTTAAATCGTATTCCTTTGTGGTATAAATTATTGATTGTCAGGTAGTTTTCTACTTCTTCTTTTAAAATAAGTGTGTTTTCATCTTTGACACTAATAATAATTTCAGGCTCCGTCATCGACACTTCCTCCTGCATACGTTGGGCATAGACGATTCCAACAATCATCAAACTGAAAGCAATTAACGCTAATACTATTTTAAGCCACTTTTTCATGTCTGTTCTTGAAAGTTCTTTTCTATTGCTGGAATAATACGATCAATATCGCCTGCTCCAATGGTGATTACTAATCCTTCTTTTACGTTTTTCAAATAGTCGATGGTTGCTTCTTTTGAAAGCACTTGTTTCTTTTCTGCTGTTATTTGTTGCAGTAAAGCGTCACTCGTTATTCCTTCGATAGGCAATTCTCTTGCTGGGTAAATGGGTAAAAGTATGACTTCGTCCAACCGACTAAGTTGCTCCACAAATCCTTCCATGAAGTCTCTTGTTCGCGTGAACAAATGGGGTTGAAAAACACCGATCTTCTTTTTTTTAGGGTAAAGTAAGTTAACCGAATCAATGAGTGCTTTTATTTCCGTTGGATGATGTGCATAATCGTCGATGTAAATCAAATCAGCTGTTTTGAAATGGTATTCAAAACGTCTTTTCACTCCTTTAAATGTTGCTAAATGCTGAATGATTTTTGGAATGTAAAACTCCATGACATCGCAAAGTGCAAAACAAGCGAGTGCATTTTCGGCGTTGTGTTTTCCTGGTAATCCAAGGACTACATCTTTGTAAGTGGTCTTCGGTGTTTTAATATCAAATTTAAAAACTCCATTTTCGTACTGAAGATTAAACCCTTCATAATCGGCTTCTTCACCGATAGCGTAAGTAAAAGTCTTTGCAAGTGTATGTAATTCAACACTTTTATGGGCAATTAAAAACCCTGCTGAATCAATTCTCTTGGCGTACTCTTCAAATCCTTTTCTGAAGTTTTCAACACTTCCATATATATCTAAATGATCGGCGTCAACTGATGTGATAATGGAAGCGTAAGGTGATAGATGAAGAAAACTTCTATCGAATTCATCGGCTTCAATCACGGTGAAAGGTGAGTTTTTAGAACTTAGGTAATTGGTGTTGTAATTGGTCGAAATACCACCTAGAAATGCGTTGCAACCAACTGTTTCATGCAATAAATGAGCGAGTAAAGTACTGGTCGTTGTTTTGCCATGTGTTCCTGCAACGGCTAATCCTCGTGAATAGTGTGTAATCATTCCGAGCGCCTCAGCTCTTTTGACAACTTTGTACCCTTTTTGTTGTAATAATTGTAATTCTTGATGCTCTTTTGGAATAGCGGGTGTGTAAATCACTAAAGTATCAGTAGGGTTACTAACAAGCGTGAAAATAGCTTCTCCTTTATCTTCAAAATGAACAGCGATGTTTTCTTTGATTAATGAATCAATTAATGGAGAAGGTGTTTTATCGTAACCGCTTACCTTGAATCCTTGCAGATTAAAATAGCGTGCTAGTGCAGACATTCCAATGCCTCCAATACCAATAAAATAAATCTGTTTGTATACTCCTAAATTTATCTTCATTCTGCGATCAATTTTTCAATTTCATCTACAATTCTACTTGTTGCATTCGGTCGTGCTAATTTTTGAATGTTAGCACTCAATTCTGCTTGTTGGTGGTCGTTTGCTATCAATGAGAAAACGTTATTTATCAATTTGTCTTTCGCTTCCACATCTTTCACTAAAATGGCCGCATCTTTATTTACTAACGCCATGGCATTCTTCGTTTGATGATCTTCTGCCACATTCGGCGATGGAACTAATATAGTAGGTTTCCCAATGATGCACAGTTCCGAAATAGCAATAGCGCCCGCTCGAGAAATGATAATATCTGCTGCCGCGTAGGCTAAATCCATGCGTTTGATAAATTCATGTAAATGTACCTGCTTTGGTTTCTTCTCGTCCATCAGTGATTTCATCTTCGTATAAGAAGCCTTTCCGCACTGCCAAATCACTTGAAAGTTAGAAGCATCAATTTTGTCCAATGCTTCAGCAACTGATTCGTTCAATATTCTCGCACCTAAAGATCCACCAACAACTAAAACGGTTTTCTTGGTAGTGTCCAAGTTGAAGAAATGAATTGCTTCTTCTCTTCTTCCCTCTATTTGAACCATTTCCATCCGTACTGGATTTCCGGTGAGGACGATTTTAGTAGCGTCAAAATGTTTTTCGAGACCTTCGTAAGCAGTACAAAATATAGCTGCTTTCTTTCCCATGGTTTTGTTCGTCTTTCCGGGGAAACTATTTTGTTCTTGTATTAAGACTGGTTTCTTTCGAAAATTCCCTGCATACATTGCCGCTGCACTAGCATATCCACCAACTCCAACAACAACTTGCGGATTGAATTTTTTGACGATTGATAATGCCTTTGTGAAACTTAAAATTAATTTGAAGGGTAAATAGAGGTTCTGAAGTGATAGTTTTCGTTGTAATCCAGAAATAGGTAAACCGACAATTTCGTAACCCGCTTCAGGAACTTTTTCCATTTCCATTTTACCTTTTGCACCAATAAAAAGAATTTTTGCTTCGGGATAGCGTCTTCTTACTTCATTTGCAATAGCTACCGCAGGAAAGATATGTCCTCCTGTTCCTCCTCCTGATACGATAATGCGTTTGATAGTCATGCGATCGATAGATTTTTAATTTCTTCTTCTTTTTCCTCTTTTTCTTCTTTAACGTTGGCCGTTTTATTGTATTTAGCGGCGATACTTTGAACAATTCCGATACTAATACAGGTCATAATCATAGCCGAACCACCCATAGCGAGCAGTGGCATATTTTGACCTGTGACGGGAAGCACACCTGTACATACGAACATGTTGACGAGCACTTGTGTCATCATCAAAATCGCGATGCCTGTGACAGTTATTTTCTCATGCATTTTATCTGCTTTGATGGCGATTCGTATCATCCGTAAGAAGAAGATGAAGTAAAATAAGACTAAAAATATAGCTCCGACGAAACCAAATTCCTCTACAAAGCTGGCGTAATAAAAGTCGGCGTAAGCTTGAGGAATAAATTCTTTTACTTTTCCATCACCTGGTCCTTGACCAAAGATGCCACCATTATAAATTCCTAGTTCGGCATTTTTCGCTTGTGCATTATTAATGATATAGTGTTCGTCGTTAACGGCATCATCCGAATACCGATTCAAAAGACGGTTTTCCCAAGTTTCGTACCGAGGCAATAGATTCATATCGGGAAGAGCTTTATGAATCATCACAGTAATAGTTGCGATTGAAATGATTCCTGCAAATAAGGCCATTAACTTTCCAATTGGCACATTCCCTATAAACATCAAAATAACGGATACCATAAATAAAATACCAGCCGTAGAAAAGTTATCCTTCACTATCAATCCACATATAATAATGACTGGAATAAGTATCGGCAAAAAGCCATCTTTCCACGACTTTAAAACAGTTTGTTTTTTATCAAGTATTCGTGCTAAGTATAAAATTAAAGCGAGTTTTGCAACGTCAGATGATTGAAAGGTCAAAGACACAATTGGAATAGAGATCCAACGCCCAGCATCGTTTACCTTCTGACCAAAAAGGAGTGTGTACAGCAATAAACCAGCGCTTAAGATGAGCAACGCTGGTGATATTTTATTGAAAAAGACGGAAGGGAATCGTAATATATACAGCATTGCCGCAACGGATATCCCTATGTATAATGCGTGTTTAGCCAGGTATTTAAAAGGCGTTCCACCTTCTACCTTCACTAGAATAGGCACAAAACTATAAACACTTAAAAGGGAGAACATAATAAGTAATAGGGTAATGACCCAAATGACTTTATCTCCTTTTAGATTATTTATAAAATTCTTCATTATACTTTTCTCATGTTTAAAATCGTGGTGTCGATTGTTTCTTTAAAAATAGCGTCATGTTCTTCGTTACAACTAATAATTATCATTGCATTTTGATGTGCTTTTTCTTCCAAAAATTCTTTCAGAAGATGTAAATCAATAGACGGAAATGTCGTTGAATTACTAGCTGCGTCATTTGCGATGATCAGAACATGATGTTCCGTCAATATATTTTGTATAGATGGAGACAGAATAAAATTGCTGCTTGTAATCCAGTAAACCGGCGTAGGAAAACTATTCAGCACGTTTGAAAGTTCGTCCATATTGGGTAAGTTATAGGTAAACACATTGTTGCCTAAAACTTTACCATAGGGCTTCAAAAATCCAAAATATACTTTTGTTTCCTCCTGTTGGTTGGTGGATACTACTTCTTTTTGTCCTTTCATATTCTCCGTCATGAGTTGTTCTTTAGATAAAATTACAATTGACGAACGGCAGCTTTAAACTGGTTCCCTCTGTCTTCGTAATTTTCGAATAAATCAAAAGATGCACAAGCAGGAGACAATAAAACAGTCTCGTCTTTTCGTGCTAATTGATAACCAAAACCAACTGCTTCAACTGCTGTTTTAGCTTCAACAATTGTTTCTACAACATCTGAAAAAGTATCGATAATCTTTTGATTTTCAATACCCAAACAAATAATTGCTTTTACTTTTGCTTTCACCAATTCTTTCAATTCCTCATAGTTATTGCCTTTATCAACACCACCAACGATCCAAACGGTTGGTTTTTCCATGCTTTCTAATGCAAACCAAGTGGAGTTGACATTTGTTGCTTTTGAATCATTGATAAATTCGATGCCGTGAACTTTGGCTACAAATTCAAGACGGTGCTCAACATTGACGAAATCTGCGAAAGAATCACGGATGGACTCGTTTCTAATATCGAGAAGTTTAGACGCTAAACCTGAGGCCAGCGAATTTTGGGCGTTGTGCTTACCCTTTAAAGCTAAATCGTGGATAGACATAGTTAATTTATTATTTATGTTTATTATTAGTTGTTCGTTTTTTAAATAGCCACCATTTGGCTGTTCTTCTTTAATCGAAAAAGGAATTTGCTGCATGGATAATCCTCGTTTTTCGATTTCTTTGAGAATAATCTCATCGTCTGCATTGTAGATGAAGTAATCTGCTGCGGTTTGATTTTGCGTTATTCTGAATTTCGCATTGATGTAATTCTGCATCTCATATTCATATCGGTCTAAATGATCAGGACTGATATTCAATAAAATAGCGATATCTGCTTTGAAGTCAAACATATCATCCAACTGGAAAGAACTCAATTCGAGAATGTAATAATCAAAACTTTCTTCTGCGACTTGTTTGGCTAAACTCTTACCAATGTTTCCCGCTAGACCAACATTTAATCCTGCTTTTTGGAAAGTATGATAGGTCAACATGGTCGTCGTTGTTTTACCATTGCTTCCCGTGATGCAAATCATTTTCGCATCGGTATAATATCCAGCAAATTCTATTTCAGAGATAATTTTGATATTTTTCTCTCTTAGTTGTTTAATAATTGGAGCCTTCTCAGGAATCCCAGGAGACTTAATCACTAAGTCAGCAGCAAGAATCGTTTCAGTGGTATGTTGCTGTTCTTCCCAAGTAACACCTAACTGATTCAATTCATCTAGAAAGGCAGGTTTGATTTTTCCAAAATCTGAAACAAAGACATTCCAATCCATTTTAAGACCTAAAACGGCTGCACCGACTCCACTTTCGCCAGCGCCTAGAATAACTAAGTTTTTCCCTTCTCCTTTCATTTTATCTTACTTTAAGCGTTACGATAGTAATGACTGCCAAAAGAATGCTCACCAACCAAAAACGCGTAACGATTTTTGCCTCGTGCATGCCTTTTTTCTGATAATGATGATGCAAAGGAGACATGAGGAAGATGCGCCTTCCTTCTCCGTATCTTTTCTTGGTATATTTGAAATAACCGACTTGCATGATGACCGATAAATTCTCGATAAGGAATACACCACATAAAACTGGAATTAATAATTCCTTGCGGATAGAAATAGCAAAAACGGCAATAATTCCACCAATGGCTAAACTTCCGGTGTCGCCCATGAAAACTTGAGCAGGGTAGGAGTTGTACCATAAGAATCCGGCACATGCTCCCACGAATGCGGCAATAAATATCACGAGCTCTTCGGCATGTGGAATGTACATGACATCTAAGTAATCGGCGAAGCGAATGTTTGAACTCACATACGCCAATATCGCCAAAGCAATTCCAATAAAGGAAGAGGTTCCGGCGGCGAGACCATCCAGTCCATCGGTCATATTAGCGCCATTCGAGACGGCAGTAACGATAAGAACCACCACAGGAATAAAGATAATCCATCCGTAAGATTTGACGAAATCACCCACTAACCAGTTGTAATTGAACTCATTTCCTTTAATAAAAGGAACAGTCGTCGTCATGTCTCTCGTTTCAATCCATTTATGATCTTTATCTTTCGCAAATTCCGTATGTTCTTTTGTAACGACCCTTTCTTCTGATGTAAGCTTGTAATCGTTAGGCACTTGTTTGTGCACTTTTACATCGCCATTGAAATATAGGATACAACCGACAATTACACCGACACCAATCTGACCAACAATTTTAAATTTTCCTTTTAGACCTTCTTTATTTTTCTTGAAAACCTTGATGTAATCATCTAGAAACCCCAAGGTTCCGAGCCAAACTGTTGCAATCAACATTGTTATGACATAAACATTATCTAATTTGGCAAATAATAAAGTTGGAATAATAATCGCTCCCAAGATGATTAAACCACCCATGGTAGGCGTTCCCGCTTTTTCATTTTGACCTTTTAAGCCTAAATCACGTACCGATTCGCCAATTTGCTTCCGTTGAATTAAGCGAATAATTCGCCCACCAAAAACAATCGAAATAATCAATGACGTTAATAATGCCATCGCCGCCCTGAAAGAGATATACTGAAATAATCTCGCTCCGAGGAAGTTATACTTTTCTAAATAATCAAATAAATAATACAACATAATTACAGACTTAATTGTTCAAATAATTCCTTTACTATTTTCATATCGTCAAAATCGTGTTTGACACCTTTTATTTCCTGATATTTCTCGTGACCTTTCCCTGCAATCAGCAGAATGTCATTCGGTTGTGCCATCGTACACGCTGTTTTTATCGCTTGATATCGGTCTACAATGGATAGCACTTTTCGGAAGTTTTGTGGTTCTACTCCTGCTTGCATATCTGCGATAATCATATTCGGATCTTCTGAACGTGGATTGTCTGAGGTTAGAATCACTTGGTCACTTAAATCACAGGCTATAGCCGCCATCTCTGGACGTTTTGTTTTATCTCTATCGCCTCCACATCCAACAACGGTAATAACTCTCTCATTTTTCGTACGGATATCAGCAATGGTTTTTAATACATTTTCCAATGCATCTGGCGTGTGTGCGTAATCAATAATCGCCGTAACATGGTCTTTACTCACCACATATTGGAAACGACCTTCTACTGATCTCAACTTGCTCAATGCCGTTAATACTTCTAATTTATCTTGATCTAAAAGCACCGCGATTGTGTACACTAATAGTAAGTTGTAAGCGTTGAATTTACCGATGAGTTGTGACCAGAATTCGATTCCGTCCAGATTTAAAACAAGTCCAGAAAATTGACTTTCAATAATTTTTGCTTTGTAATCGGCTACTGATTTTAAACCGTACGTATATTTCGTTGCCTTTGTGTTTTGCAACATGACCATTCCGTTCTTGTCATCGACATTCGTAATGGCTTTTGCGTCACTTTTTAGAGTGTCAAAGAATAATTTCTTCGCATCGATATACGCTTTAAATGTCTTATGGTAATCTAAATGGTCGTGCGTAATATTGGTGAAACCAGCAATATCAAAGTCCAATCCTGCGATTCTTTGTTGGTCAATCGCGTGAGAACTCACTTCCATGAAACAATAGTCACAACCTTCTTCTACCATTCTCGCCAAAAGACCGTTTAACTCAATTGGATTCGGTGTTGTATGCGTTGCTGGAATGTCCGTATCGCCAATTTTATTGACAACCGTAGAAAGTAGTCCAACATGATAGCCTAACTCTTTGAATAACTCATAACAAAGCGTCATCGTGGTTGTTTTACCATTGGTGCCTGTAACGCCAATCAACTTCAGTTTTTCACTTGGATTACCATAATAATTGGAAGCAATAAAGCCTAACGCTTTCGCAGAATTTTCTACTTGAATGTAGCTCACATTTTTTGGTAACTGTTCAAAACCGTATTCTAGTACAATATGTCGACAACCTTGCGCGATTGCTTTTTCTATATAGTCATGTCCGTCGTTTGCGACACCTTTAATCGCTACAAATAGCGTGTTTTCATTCGCTTGACGTGAATCAAATGTCACGAATTGAATATCGTCCTGCATATTTGCTTTAGCAGAAACAATGGAAACACCGTATAATAAATCTCTTAATACCATTTTATTCTAAGGTTAAAATAATGGGACTTCCTACATATTTTGCTATTGGCTCTTTTGGCGCAATAGATTGTGATTTTACTTTTCCGTATCCTTTTACTTGTACATATAATCCTGCTGATTCCATCAAATAAACAGCGTCTTTTGCCGTCATTCCAATCACGTTGGGTACTAAATCTTTTCCAATCAATTTATGATGTAACATTACCTTTGAAAGAGAGGAAGAAGCGGTCACCCATTCCTCATTTTGATTCAGTTCATATGGAATGTTTAAGTAATTTAATATGGTCGTAATATCTTTGGAGTAACCTGACTTCACTGCTGGAAGATTTAGCCCGATACCTTTAGTCTCGTTAACTGCATCGTGGTATTTTAAGTGTGAAGCATAAACTTTGTTAGCAATCGCGCTAAATACACGCCCTGAAACACTAGCTCCGTAAATGTTATTTCCGTTAGCAGTGATGGTGACAATACAAGAATAAATAGGATTTTCTACTGGGAAATAGCCTACGAAAGAAGCTAAATAACGATTTTCTCCCTTTTTACCATATCGGTTATTTTCATTTAGAACTTGTGCAGTACCTGTTTTTCCAGCGATATCAAAGAATGAGTTTGTCAAATATCTACCTGTTCCCTCTTTCATGACACCATATAAAGAACCTTGTAACAATTCGAGTGTTTTATCCGTGCAAATTTTTTCTTTTAACACAATTGGATCGAAGTTTTTCACTACCTCATTTCCTCGCATGATTTGCTTTACAAACTGCGGTTTGACCATTTTTCCATTGTTGGCAACAGCATTGTAGAAAGTCAATATTTGCATGGGTGTTAATTGAACGTCATAACCAACACCAATCCAAGCTAATGAACCTGCCCACCACTGTTTGTCTCCTGGTTGGTACATGACAGGTGTTGCTTCTCCTTGAATGTCTAAACCAAGTGGAAGGTTTAATCCAAATTTTTTCAAGTGGTCGATAAATTGTTTTGGATTGTCTTTGTAGGCATTAAAAATTATTTTTCCGATTACGTTAGACGATTTTTCAAACGCTTCTTTAATCGTAATCTTTCCATAATTATGACCCTGAGCTTCGGTCAACTTTACACCGTAAAAGGAATATTCTGGTTTTGCTAGAACGCTATCGGTTAATTTGATTTTTCCATCGTCCAATGCAGCCATTAAAGAAGCGAGTTTAAAGGTTGAACCAGGCACTTCCTTTGTTCCGATAGCATGATTGTATGCTTCGTGATAGCTGCCGTCTGATGATTTAGTAAGATTCGCAATTGCCTTTACATAACCAGTTTTAACATCCATCACGATAACAGAACCTGAAATACCATTATAACTAACCAATTGATTGTACAGCTCGTTGTGTGCTACTTCCTGAATTTCAGTGTCAAATGTGGTGATGATATTAGCACCCTCAATACCTTCTTTTACAATTCTACCTGTTCGTTTCCACCCTGTGGATAATCGCTGCTCGACTTCTTGCCCAGGTTCTCCCACTAAGTATTCGTAAAAGGCACCTTCAATACCTACTCTCAATTCTTTATGTGTTCCTGCAGCCGGCATGTAATAACCTAGTGTACGCTTTAGCAATTCACCATGTGGGCGTTTACGAATCGATTCTTTTTCGGTGTCAATAAAACCACCTTTAAATCGACCTAAGTTGAACAATGGTAATTCGCTGATGAGTTTACGTTCCGCATTGGTGACGGTTTTACGAATCAATAAATAGCGTGATTTACGTGCTCTTCCTCGTCGAATTTTGGTTTCAAATTCTCGTGAAGAAACATTAGGGAATAATTTGCTTAATCCTTTGCATAAATCAGGTAGATAACGGTCAAAATCCTCTTGTTTAGCAACCGTAGGGTCCATATAAATGTCAAATTTTGAAACGGAAGTAACTAGCGGTGTTCCTTTTTCATCGAGAATGTCGCCTAATCGCATAGGACGTAAAACTGTTCTCATCGGAATTTTACCATCTTTCGCCGTAAATACTTTTGTTACGCCTTGTGATTGAATCATAGCCGTTTTTACCAATACAGCAATCATCGCCACTGTAAAAACAGTGAACACAAAGATGATTTTATTCCGTACTATTTTTGGGCTACTCATTTCTTCTTTTCTATTCGTATTACTTTAACAGGGTTGGTTGTTTCCTTCAAACCACTTCCTTCTAATCCTTCTAATAAATTGCCACGTGTTGTCTCTTCTTCTAACTTGGCTTTTGATTCCACATAATCTGTAGTGACAGCGTCTAATTGTTTTTGTGTTTTATTAATATTTTGTTCTAGTTGCTTCGCATAATAGCCTTTCGACACGAGTAAAAGACCTAGTAGAATTATAAACGAAACAAATTGTAAGTTGCTCGTAATGAAATCTTTTAAGAGAAATTCTCCAGATATAATATCAACGAAAGAAACTTTTCTTTTTTTTCCATCCATTGAAGCTTTTTTCTTTTTTTTCTTCTTCTTCTCCTTTCCTTTCACTTCTTCGATAGGAGACACTATGTCGTTGGCTTCTTCTATCATCTTTTTATCGCAATTCTTAATTTCGCACTTCTTGCTCTAGGATTTTGTTCCATTTCTTCGGCGGTAGGACTGATAGGCTTTCTGTTCTCTTCGTCAAAAGGCTTGAGAACATTTCCATAGAAATCCTTTTCAATTGTTCCGTCTAGATTACCACGCTTCATGAAGTTTTTCACCAATCGATCTTCCAAAGAATGATACGACATCACGACAAGACGACCGCCAGGTTTTAGCATGTCAGCTGCTTGTACAAGAAATTTTTCTAAAACATCCATTTCGTTGTTTACTTCGATACGAATCGCTTGAAAAACTTGTGCGTAAAATTTTTGTTCTTTATGTCTAGGGGCGAATCTTTTAATTACTTCGATTAATTCAAAGGTGGTTTTGATAGCTTCTCTTGAGCGCACTTTACAAATCTCTACTGCTATTCTCATCGGACGTTCAATTTCACCATATTTACCAAATACAGCCGCTAGTTGCTCCTCCGAATAGGTGTTTACCACTTGTTTTGCTGAAAGAGGTTGTGATTGATTCATGCGCATGTCTAGTGGATCGTCAAAACGAATAGAAAATCCGCGATTTCCCGATTGGTCAAATTGATAGGAAGAAACACCAAGATCCGCAAGGATACCATCTACTTGCATGATGCCGTTTGCTTTCAAATGATTTTTAAGAAATGAAAAATTGGAAGGAATAAAAAGAAAGTTCGGTGCTTTCCAAGCGTTGCGCTTAGCGTCCGCATCTTGGTCAAAAACGACCAATTTTCCTTTTTCCGATAAGTGTTTAAAGATCTCTCGAGAGTGTCCGCCGCCACCAAATGTAACATCGACATAGATTCCATCTGGAAGTATGTTCAACCCATCAATACATGGTTGCAGCATTACCGGAATGTGGTACGTTTCGTTTTCGTTATTCTTCTTTGTCATTGCCAATATCACCCATTACTTCATCGGCAAGGTCAGCAAAGTCATTCATGTTGGTTTCAATCAGTTGGAAGTATCTATTTTTATCCCAAATCTCGATGCGGTCGTTGTAAGCAATTAGCATTACATCTTTATCTAGCCCCACACGTTCCATCAATGTTGTAGGAACTAATATCCTACCTGCGTTATCCAACGCCATTTGCTTAGCGCCTTGGTGGAATAAACGGTAGAACATTCGATTTTTTGGTTTAAACAGATTCATCTTTGAAAGCTTTTCGCTCAACTTTTCCCATTCGTTCATTGGGTAAAGCGTCAAACAGTCTTCAAATCCTTTGTTCAACATGAAATTTTCTTGCGCAGCAGGAGATAACTGCTTTTTCAAGCCAGCCGGAAACAAGAAGCGACCTTTCGCATCTAGTTTAACCTCATACTCTCCTACTAATCCTGCCATAATCAATTAATGGGTAAAATTACAAAGAAATTTACCACTTTTTACCACTAAAGGGTATATTGTTGATAACTTGATACGTTTTAACAATTGCAAGGTTACAAAAATAGTATGATAATATGAATGAAAATACCTTTTATTACTTGATTTCTAATCTTTAATAAGGTTGGTGGGTAAAAGTGGTAGAAAATTGTGATTGTTGAAAAATGGGAGGGATTGTTGAAAGAGGAATAGGAGGATTGTTATAAGAAATAAAGTAGTTGAATTATTCGGAATTTTCCTTTAGTTTTATATATTTAGTGTTTCATTATGAAGATTAGAATCGTTTTTTAATAATTTTCGTACCTATATAAAAACTATAACTATGATAATTAATCAATTAAAGGAAAGAACAGGACTGTTTGAAAATAAAAGATTAACAAAGACATATACTCAATTTGATCAACTTTTAAAGGAATTAGCGAAAAAGGAAATACCTATTTTTATTATTGATACAATTAATCAGGCTGTAGACGAAGTGAACACCTCTTCTTTACCTGAAAATGAATGGAGACGACTAATCAAGAAAAATCAATGGAATCTATTGAAATTAGTGGAAAAAGAGCTGAAAATAGTGCCTTTAAATTATTATAGAAATTTATGGTTAGCGATAGGTATGGCTGCTTTTGGAGTACCTATCGGAATGGCTATGCAAGCAAGTAGTGAAAGTTCGGGTTATCTTGCCATAGGTTTTCCAATTGGTATGTTAATTGGGATGGTTTTAGGTTCGCGCTTGGATAAAAAAGCATTTGAAGAAGGTAGACAACTGGATGTTGAAATTAAGTAGTAGATTTATAGATTATAAAAGAGCGGATTTGTTGTATCAAAATATCGTTTCTCAAACAGTATAAAAAGCATTAATATGTTAGCAAAACAATTAGAATTAACCAATGAACAGACTTCGCCACTCTTTAGACTGATGTGTGTTTACAACTCTAACGAGTCAGCGAGACGACAATTTGATAATAATATTTCCGCTTTTCATATTGGTAATGGATTTATTCTTTCCGTTGCTCATAATATTCGTACAGAAACACAAGTTTTTAAATCGATTGATAACGAGTTGTTTAATACCAGTATTCTTCCATATTTAAACCCTGCTCAAACGCAGTTGTTTTATCAGTGTTTTCCTTTAGATTCGAATACCAATAAACGCTATATCAACATTGTCAATCAAGCAGATTTTCAGACCATTATCGACGTATTGAAACAGATTAATTTTGACACGAGATGGTTGACATTAGCCCAACGTAATTTCTGTAAGCCTTTTTTAATTGTACAATTCAAAGACAATTTATTTTATAATGATCCAATTTTAACTGGATATTTCAATGATAAAACGTATTTACATGAACCCTCTTTAGATAGGCATACTTTTTTGGTAGAAGTAGAATTAGTCGAGGCTTTTTATAGTGCCGATATTGCACTGTATAAAATTGTCAACACACACCAAGATATCATTGATAAATTACCGAGCATAACACCTGATTTTTCAGTTTTACCAGACAATCAATCAAATTATTATTGTTTACAAAGTTCTCCAGGAGGGTTTTTAGGGAAACTATTAAATAAAGCACATATTGAAGGATACTTAGATCATCATGGAACTTTCATCGACCGTATTGGAGGAAATTATATTTTTGAAGGACTACGTTATTTGATACAAGGTTACTTCCGTTTTGGTTCTTCTGGAGCACCTTATGTTTATTACGATGAAAATTCTGACCAATTCAAGGTGAATGCAATTCAAAGTGAAGCTTCACCCATTCAGCTTTCCATTAATAATAATAGAGAGGGGAATTTTCAGTATATAAATGCGATAGCTTCTCCTTTAAGTATTATTGAAAAGAAGCTTTCTGCTCACTTGAATGCTGCAAAAGTGTGAGCTATTAATAAAATTTCTTTAGTATTAAATCTTTGGAAGATTTATTTTCTCACGAATAACATTACTCGTAGGAAAATCAGCTTCTACTTTCGATTTAATTTTCTCTGCTTCATTAAATGTTCTAAAATCCCCTGCTTTTAGAAAAAAATTGGGAGCCTTATAGATAACGTATAAATCGATATCTGGATAATATTTGGAAAATTGAGACTTGGCATTTTCAATTGCTTCTTTTGATTGTTCAAATGCTAATTGAACACGATACCCATCAATCTGTGGTGTTGGATTTGGTGGTATGACTAGCCCGTAATCCGCAATTTTTTGATTTAGACGAGCGTCTTTATGTATCGTTACTGAGCCGTTTTGGGCGAACATTAACAAGGATAGGTTTGTTAGTAACAATGTGAATAAAAATTTCAATCTCATATTATGTCTGTTAAATGAACAAATTTAATAATTCTTATGCAAATACTCTACCAATTCCTATTTTTCCTTATTTAGAAAGGTTATAAATTAGGCTAAACCACCCTATTTTTGTCACAGAACTGTCATTTCATATAGCGATTATATTAAATTTGCCCTCGTTAGGATTAATAGAAATCCATAATAGAATTTAAGCATTTTTAGTAAGATATTTATAATCAAATGATTAAAAAAATTACAAATTGGTGTTTTGTAGCGATAGCGTTACTGTTTACAGCTACATCTTTTGAAGGGCTTTCCCAAAATGGAGAGACATTGTTTAAAAATAAGTGTTCTACTTGTCACCAAATTTTTAAGGATGGTACAGGCCCAAAGCTATACAAAGTAAGAGACCTATGGATTGCTGATGGAGCAAAAGAAGGTTCTATCTATTTATGGGTGAACAACTGGCAAAAAGCAGCGGCATCGGATCCATACGCAGAGAAGGTTTCTAAAATCAAGCCTACGGCTATGAGTATGTTCCCTGATTTGACCAAGGAAGATATCGATGGAATTTTTGATTACATTGATGCACAACCAGACCCCGCTACTAAAGCAGCAGCTTCAGGAGGTGGAGATGCAGGAGGTGGACCAGTAGTTGAAGAGTCTGGAAATACTTGGTTATGGGTAGTAGCTGGAATTATTTTCATTGTTATCATTTTAACACTTGGAGGTGTTAGAAGACAGTTGTCTCAGGTGGTTGCTGAAAAAGAAGGTAAGCCAGCAGAAGATTTCCCTACATATGGCTCTGAGATTAGACAATGGATGTGGAAGAATAAGATCTACGTCGGTATTGCAAGTCTTATTCTTGTCCTTTGTTTACTAGTAATTGGTATTCAAGGATTAGGAAACATCAACGTAATGGAATCTTACCAACCAACTCAGCCTATTGATTATCCTCATAATGTTCACGCAGGTATCAACGGAATTGATTGTAAGTATTGTCATAATGCAGCTGATAAATCAAAAACTGCTGGTGTTCCAACAGTAAATGTTTGTATGAACTGTCATAAGCAAGTAAGTGGTAATACACCAGAGCAAGAAGCGAAAATCCAAAAGATTTACGATGCAGCTGGATGGAATGGTTCTGAATACACAGGTGAAACTCACCCAATCAAATGGAATAAAGTACACGTTTTACCTGATCACGTTTATTTCAACCACGAACAACACGTTACTGTTGGTGGAATTGATTGTAAACAATGTCACGGCGATATGACTAAGCAAGTTGAAACTGCTCGTGTAGTTCCTGTGGAAGAATTGAATAAGATTGAAGGAAACGTTCAATTAACTAGACCGACGTTAACAATGGGATGGTGTATTGAGTGTCACGATCAAAAAGGAATTACAGAAGGTCCTCTAACAGATAAAAAATCTGGATATTACGATGAGATTCATAAGCGTTTATTGAACAACGACAAGAAACTTTACAATAAGTATTTAGAAGATGGTAAAGTATCTGTGAAAGAATTAGGTGGTTGGGAATGTGCTAAATGTCACTATTAATTTATTAAAAAAATAGAAGTCCAAAGTTTATGGGAACGACAAAAAAATATTGGAAGGGGTTAGATGAATTACAAGAAACATCTTCATTCTTAGAGAAGAAAGATAAAGAGTTTCAGCAATCTATGACCATTGATGAGTTCTTTGGAAACAAATCACTAAATGAAGCTTCTACTGGTAGGAGAGATTTCTTGAAATTCTTAGGATTTTCAGTAGCGGCAGCAACTGTTGCTTCATGTGAGGCTCCGGTTACAAAAGTAATTCCTTACGTGGTGAAACCTGAAAACGTTACACCAGGAATGCCTACTTTTTATGCAACTACTTACTATGATGGTAATTCGTATGCTAGTATTTTAGTTAAAACTAGAGAAGGACGTCCTATCCACATTAAAGGTAATCGTGATTTTGGATTCACTCAAGGTGGAACAAATCCTCAAATAGTAGCTTCTGTATTATCATTATACGATAGCACGAAATTAAGAGGTCCAAGAGCGAACGGTGAAGAAAAACAAGATTGGAAAAAAGAAATTGATACACCAATTATTAACGGATTAAATGCCGTAAAATCTAAAGGTGGTAAGATTGTCTTCGTATCGAATACTATTATTTCACCATCTATGTTGGCTGCTATTGAAACATTCAAAACAGCTTACGGGACTGAAGGAAACTTTGAACATATTCAATACGACGCAGTTTCTTATGCGGCAGTTAGAAAAGCGAATGAAGTATCTTTTGGAAAGAATATCATTCCTGACTATGACTTCTCAAAGGCGAAAACAATTGTTTCTGTTGGCGCTGACTTCTTAACATCATGGTTATTATCTACTGAATATCAAAAACAATATAGTTTAACAAGAAATCCGGATGCTGCTTGGATGTCTAAGCACTTCCAGTTTGAGGCTAATATGTCTCCAACAGGATCTACTGCTGACTATAGATCAATGATTAAGCCTTCAGAGCAAGCAAAAGTTTTATCGTATATCCTTGCGAAGTTAGGGACGAAAACAGCTGTTCCTTCTGACTTAAGAAGTGATGTTCAAGCAATTGCTGATAAGGCAGTGGCAGAATTGAAGAAATCAAAAGGAGAATCTTTAGTTGTTGCTGGAGCAAATGATGTAACTGTTCAAATCTTAGCAAATAAGATTAACAGTGTTCTTGGTGCTTACTCAACAACAATCAATACGAATAACCCAATCAACTTATTCGCATCTGAAGATGAGAAAATGAATAAGTTTGCAGCGGATTTAATTGGTGGTAAAAAACCAGATGCTGTTTTGTTCTATGGAACAAATCCAGTTTATTCTTTACCAAACGGACAAGAATTTGCTAAAGCATTAGAAGGTGTTAAGCTTTCTATTTCTTTCTCAACGTATGACGATGAGACGGCTACAAAGTGTAAATTCATAACACCTGATTTACATGCTTTAGAGTCTTGGAATGATTACCAACCGAAAGCAAATCATTACGCGATTGCACAACCAACAATACGTCCTTTATTCAATGCTGCCTCAGCGCTTGAGTCATTATTGATATGGTCTGATAACAAGTATGAAAGACTTGCTAAAGATTCAAAAGTGGCGTATCGTTATATTCGTGAAAGATACGAAACAGCAAATGCTGGTGGGACAAGATTTGATATGGTTGTTCATAACAGCTGTATGGATACTGAGAAACAAGGTGCTTCTGCATCATTTGATGACGCAGCACTTTCAAATTTGAAATACACACAACCGGCGGCAGGTTCATTTGAAATAGAATTATACCAAAAAACAGCAATAGGTGTTGGATTACAAGCGGGTAACCCTTGGCTACAAGAAATGCCAGATGCCATTACGAAAGTAACTTGGGATAACTACATGACAATGAATCCAGTTCAAATGAAAAAACTGGGATATGCTACCATATACGATGAGAAACATGGATTGAATTTAGCTACTGTTACTGTTAACGGTGCTACAATTGAACTTCCAATTGTTCCTTCTCCAGGTCAAACACTTGATACTGTTGGTATAGCACTTGGTTATGGACGTGGTGAAAACGGAACTAATGCGGGACCTTCTGCTTATGTTACGAAAGAATACGGCGGTTATGAATTAGATGATAAAGGAAATAAAGTTCCTGTCGGAAAGAATGCTTTTAGAATAACATCTTTCAATAATGGAACGTTTAATTATTACGCTTCATCTGATGTTAAGAAATCGGATAAGCCTTTATACTTGATTGCAGCGACTCAACTTAACCACACGGTTATGGGGCGTCACTCTATTGTTAAAGAAACAAATCTTGATATATATACTTCTACAGGTAAAGAGGCGTATAATCCTGCAAATGTCATAGGAACACATCATGGTGATAAGCACGTGAGTGAGTTTGACTTATGGGAAGCGCATCCAGTAGAAAATATTGGTCACCGTTGGGCAATGACTATCGACTTAAACAAATGTTTTGGTTGTGGTGCTTGTTTAATTGCTTGTCAATCTGAGAACAACATTCCCGTAGTTGGAAAACACGAGGTTCGTAAAGGTCGTGAAATGGCTTGGTTAAGAATTGACCGCTACTATTCATCTGACGAAGAGCTTACAACAGGTTTGAAGAAAGATAGATTGGATTTTGACTATAATGCAGCTGAAATTGCTTCATTAAATCCAAATGTCGTTCACATGCCGATGATGTGTCAACATTGTAATCACGCACCATGTGAAACTGTTTGTCCAGTTGCTGCAACAACGCACAGTGATGAAGGTTTAAATCAAATGGTTTATAACAGATGTATTGGTACACGTTACTGTGCCAACAACTGTCCTTATAAAGTTCGTCGTTTCAACTGGTTTAATTATCCTTCTTACAAGAAGTTTACCCAAATCAATCCAGCGCAAGACGATTTAGGAAGATTGGTATTGAACCCAGACGTGACAGTTCGTACACGTGGTGTTATGGAAAAATGTACATTCTGTGTTCAGAATATTCAAACAAGTAAATTACAAGCTAAAGCGGAAGGTCGTCCAGTTAGAGATGGTGAGTTCCAAACTGCTTGTGCTGAAGCTTGTCCTTCTGAGGCGATTATAGTTGGTGACTGGAACGATGTGAATTCTGCAGTACGTAAAGGGTCTGAAGAAAAGCGTTCTTACCAAGCACTTGAAGAAATTGGAGTTAAACCAAATATGTGGTATAAAACCAAAGTAAGAAACGATGAGAATCCTGATTTAGCTAAAGTTCAAGTGGACAAAGTTAAACCAGAAACAAATCATGAACATTAACATCAGTAATAACACGTTAAATTAATTTGTAATGCATAAGGAAGCAGCAATTAGAGTACCCTTAATACTTGGTCATAAGACTTACGGAGATATTACTAACGACGTATGTCAACCGATTGAAGGTAGAGCACCAAAAGGATGGTATATACTATTTACTATTGCACTGATCATAGGTTTGTATGGAGTAGGAGCGATTCTCTATTTACTTGGTACAGGTATCGGTGCATGGGGTTTAAATAAAACAATTGGTTGGGCATGGGATATCACTAACTTCGTTTGGTGGGTTGGTATCGGACACGCAGGAACCTTAATCTCAGCAGTATTATTATTGTTCCGTCAGAAATGGCGTTTTGCAATTAACCGTTCTGCTGAAGCGATGACAATATTTGCTGTATTTATGGCAGGTATTTACCCAATGATTCACATGGGTCGTATTTGGTTAGCATATTGGGTTTTCCCTATTCCAAATCAATTCGGTTCATTATGGGTAAACTTTAACTCTCCATTATTATGGGACGTGTTTGCGATTTCGACTTACTTATCTGTATCCGTTGTTTTCTGGTACATTGGTTTGATTCCTGACTTCGCAACGATTAGAGATAGAGCAAAGAAGCCTGTTGCTAAGAAAATGTATTCTATTCTATCATTTGGATGGTCTGGTAGAGCAAAACAATGGAATCGTTTTGAATTAGTTTCATTGGTTTTAGCTGGTTTAGCAACACCATTGGTTTTCTCAGTTCACTCTATTGTATCTTTTGACTTTGCTACTTCAGTTATTCCTGGATGGCATACAACAATCTTCCCTCCTTATTTCGTTGCTGGAGCCGTTTTCTCAGGATTTGCCATGGTGCAGACACTGATGTTAACGATTCGTAAGGCGTTTAAGTTAGAGGCCTATTTGCACATTAAGCATATTGAGTATATGAACATTGTAATCATGGTTACTGGTTCTATTGTGGGTGTGGCATATATTTCTGAGTTATTTATCTCTTGGTATTCAGGAGTTGAATATGAAGGATATGCTTTCTTTAATAGAGCTACTGGTCCTTACTGGTGGGCATATGCAACGATGATGACATGTAACGTTGTTTCTCCTCAATTAATGTGGTTTAAGAAATTAAGAACATCTATTTTATTTACATTCTTTATTTCTATTGTGGTGAATATCGGAATGTGGTTTGAGCGTTTTGTTATTATTGCAACGTCTCTTACTAGAGACTATTTACCTTCAGCATGGTCAATGCAATATCCAACTCATACGGATGTAGGAATCTTTATAGGAACAATTGGATTGTTTTTCGTATTCTATTTATTGTTCTTGAGATATTTCCCTGTATTACCAATTGCTGAATTAAAAACAATTATGAAATCTTCAGGAGAGTATTATAAGAATTTACCTGATACTCATCATGAAGAAGGTCATGAAGATGACGCACATAACACTACTAACAATCATTAATTAAAACCATGGCAGATAAAGTATTTTATGCAATGTATGATGACGACGATGTGCTAAAGAAAGGCGCAAAGAAGTTAGTCGCAAAAGGAATTAAGGTGGCGGAAGTTTTCACTCCTTTTCCAGTTCACGGTTTAGATCCTATTATTGGTGTTAAAAACACACGATTAGGGATTATGGCTTTTATTTATGGATTGACAGGTCTATGTCTTGCTACATTAGGAATGTATTACATGATGATTCTTGACTGGCCAATGAATATTGGTGGTAAACCAAATAATACATATTTAGAAAATATGTTAGCTTTTATTCCAGTTACTTTTGAGTTTACTGTTTTATGTGCAGCTCATGGAATGGCACTTACTTATTTCTTAAGAAATAAAACATTGCCAGGAATGCCTTCATCTAATCCTGATCCAAGAACAACAGATGATAAATTTGTAGTGGAAATTAGATTGTCTGAAAATTCTAACTTTTCACAAGATGAAATTCAGCAGCTGTTGAATAGCACAGGAATAATTGAATTAGATCAAAGAGAAATTTAAGAAAAGGTAAATTGCAAAGCAATGAATAAAGTTTATAGAAAAATTACAAGTTTAATTGGTGTGGCCATAACCTGTGTGGTTGTTGCTTCATGCACAAGTGACCCGAATAGCCCGGGACATGAGTATATGCCTGACATGTATAGATCTCCGGCAATTGAGCCTTATGTAGATTATGGAGAGGTTAGAGGATTGATTCATACTGATTTAAAAGAATCTTTATCTGCTATGACGCCACCATTATTTACGGTTCCTTATTATGGTACTGATTCAGCAGAGGTTTCGATCATGCTACCTTATCAGCGTAAGGCGACAATGGCATTTGCTAAAACACAAGGTCTCTACGATGAAGATTTACTACAATCGGATGATCCTGATTCAGAGTATAACGCAGCAGCAGCGGATATCAATCCAATTATTTTGACAGCAGATAACAAAGATGAAATCTTTGCAAAAGGTAAAACTATTTATGCTTCAAAATGTGCACATTGTCATGGTGAAAAAGGAGACGGAGATGGTCCAATGGTTAAAAGCGGTGCGTTTTCTGGAGCTGCTAATTTCCTTGTATTAGATATCCCTGAAGGAAAAATGTTTTATTCAATCTACTACGGAAAAGGTATGATGGGTTCACATCGTTCTATTGTAAATAAGAAAGACATTTGGACAGTGATTCATTATATTAAAAAGTTACAGAATGCAAATTACGGTGGAGTTGCTGCAGATCTAACTGTTTCAGATACGACACAAACTGTAAAATAATTATATAAACGAGCGAAAATGGAATTTAAAATATCTAAAAAAGCCAATTTACTAACTATTATTTTAATGGTAGTTGGCGTAGTTTTTACAGGTTTAGGAATTGCTTTAGAGTTATCTAGTGAAAATAGTAACTTAGCACAACGATTCCTTTCAAACATGCTAGTTGATGGTTTCTTCTTCTTTGCAATAGGATTAGGAGCACTATTTTTCTTAGCTTTAGTATATGCAACTGAAACGGGTTGGTACGTTGCTGTTAAGCGTATCATTGAGTCAATCGCCATGTACATTCCGTATGGAGCTGGATTCTTGTTATTAACATTCTTAATATTAACATTCCTTGATGGTGCTAATGTATATGTATGGATGGACGCAAGTCATTCAGATATAAACAGTCCTCATTATGATTTCCTTATTGATAAGAAATCACTTTATATGAATAAGACTTTCTTTTGGATAAGAACGATTATTTATTTGGGAGTATACATTATGTTTTTAAGAGGGTTTAGAAAAAGATCTTTGCTTGAGGACCAAGTTGGTGGTACTGACATTCACTTTACCAATTATAAAAGAGGTGCTGCTTTCTTAGCTGTTTTCGCTGTATTTAGTTCAACTTCTGCTTGGGATTGGATTATGTCTATTGACATTCACTGGTTCTCTACTTTATTTGGATGGTACGTGTTTTCAGGATTGTGGTGTACTGCATTGGTTACATTAGTTGTTGTTACTTTGTATTTGAAAAAGAACGGATATTTACCTCATGTAAATGATTCTCATATTCATGATATTACAACTTGGACATTCGCTATTTCATTCTTATGGTCTTATCTATGGTTCTCTCAATATATGTTGACTTGGTATTCTAATATTCCTGAGGAAGTAACTTATTATATGTCAAGAATTGAGCACTTTAAGGGTCTTTATTTTGGAATGTTCTTTGTGAATTTTGTTTTCCCTATGTTAATTTTGATGTCTAGAGATGCTAAACGTACGCCTTATATCATTATGTTTGTTGGTCTATGTATCTTCTTTGGACACTGGATGGATGTATTTATTATGGTAATGGCAGGTTCAGTTGGTGAGAATACGACTATTGGATTCATGGAAATAGGAATGCTACTTGCTACATTTGGTTTCTTCATAAGAATCATCTTGATTAATTTAACAAAAGCACCGTTGATGGTTAAAAATCACCCTTATTTGGATGAAAGTTTACATCACGAAATTTAATAATTGAAAATACAAAAGCAAAAATGAATAAGTTGTTAGTATTATTTGTAATCGTTTTAGGAGCTGTCGCAATAGCTCTTTTAATGAAAACCTACGAGCTAGGAAGAAAACTTTCTAATCGTAAAGAGGAAGAGATTTCAGAAAAGGATAATGATTTCACTAGTAAGATGTTTATTCTTTTCATGTTCGTCTATTTACTTTCTGTTGTTTATTTAATTATCAAATATGGTGGTATTTTACACGAAGCCGCAACAGAGCATGGTAAGACAGTTGATTGGTTATTGGACATAAACTGGGTTATCATCTTAACCGCTTTTTTCATAACTAGTATTTTACTTTTTGTCTTTGCTAGAAAGTATAGAAGAAAAAAAGGTGTAAAAGCATATTACTATCCTCATAACGGTAAATTAGAGTTACTTTGGACAGCTATTCCATCCGCTGCATTAACTGTAGTTATGGTTTATGGAATTATTGCTTGGAGAGACATTACGAAAGCTTCTCCGAAAGACGCTATTAACTTAGAGATATTTTCTGAGCAGTTTAAATGGACCGCTAGATACGCCGGAAATGACAACGTTTTAGGTGATTTTGACTATAAACTTACGACCGATAAAAATTTGTTAGGTATTGTTACTACTGCATCACTTGATAGCTCTATTAATTTAATGGAGTTTGGTACACCTGATGGTTCAGTAATGGGTATTAAGCAAATGGAAGAAAAATTAAATGACAAGAATTTAATGATGATTCCTGAGGATAGAGAGAAACTTACAAAAGATTTAGATAGTAAAACACGTTTATTACGTTTACTATATCAAATGAGAGGTCGCCATGACGTTTCAAGAGATAAGTTTGCCTTTGATGATATTATTGAAAGTGATACTATTCATTTAATTGTTAATAAGGATTACGAAGTTACATTTAGAGCGAAAGATGTTATTCACTCTGCTTTAATTTCTCACTTTAGAGTTCAGATGAATACAGTGCCTGGTATGGTTACTAGATTTAAGTTCAAGCCTACTTTGACGACTGCAGAAATGCGTAAGAAAATTAACGACGAGAACTTTAACTATTCACTTCTTTGTAATAAAATTTGTGGATCTGCTCACTATAAAATGAAAATGTTAATTGTTGTTCAGACTCAAGAAGAATACGATGCTTGGATGAAGACAAAACAGAATTTCAAGAAAACATTTTTGGCTAGTCAAGACGCTCCAGTAACTACTGTTGCTGCTGTTGAATCTACCGAAACAGAATCTAAACTATAATAATAATTTAATTTAAAATAATAAGATGGCTGCAATAACACAAGATGCGCACATAAATCATGATTCTCATGAACACCATGATGAAGGCTTTGTATCCAAATACATTTTTAGCTATGACCACAAAATGATCTCTAGACAGTATTTAATTACTGCTATTGTCATGGGTGTAGTTGCAATGTTGTTATCTGTATTTTTTAGAATTCAATTGGCTTGGCCAGGTGAAAGTTCTGATTTTCTTTCTTTTTTCTTAGGTGAAAGATGGGCTCCAGATGGAGTACTAAATGAAAGTATGTATTTAGGAATAGTAACTATTCACGGAACAATCATGGTTTTCTTCCTTTTAACAGGTGGTTTATCTGGAACGTTTTCGAACTTATTAATTCCATTACAAATTGGTGCTAGAGATATGGCTTCGGGCTTCATGAACATGTTATCTTATTGGATGTTCTTTGTATCTTCCATTATTATGCTTAGTTCATTGTTCGTTGAAACAGGACCTGCAATGGCTGGATGGACGGTTTATCCTCCTCTTTCAGCATTACCACAAGCTATTTCTGGTAATGGTTTAGGGATGACTTTATGGTTGATTTCCGTTATTATGTTTGTTGCGTCTAGTTTATTAGGAGGTATTAACTACATGGTGACAGTGATTAACTTGCGTGCTAAAGGAATGAGCATGACGCGTTTACCTTTAACGGTTTGGGCTTTCTTTATTACTGCAATCGTTGGTTTGTTATCATTCCCAGTTTTAGTTTCTGCTGTTCTATTACTTTTAATGGACAGAGTAATGGGAACTTCATTCTACTTGTCTGACATTATTATAAATGGTGAGATGCTTGAAAATCATGGTGGTTCACCACTTTTATATGAGCATTTATTCTGGTTCTTAGGTCACCCTGAAGTTTATATTGTCTTGTTACCATCATTAGGTATTGCTTCTGAAGTGATCTCTACAAATAGTAGAAAACCAATTTTTGGATATAAAGCGATGATTGGGTCATTACTTACTATTGCTTTCTTATCTTGTATCGTATGGGCGCATCATATGTTTGTGACTGGAATGAATCCATTCTTAGGATCTGTTTTCATGTTTACAACTTTGTTGATTGCTATTCCATCAGCCGTTAAAGTATTTAACTACTTGACTACTCTGTGGAAAGGTTCGATTGTATTTACACCAGCGATGACTTTCTCAATTGGTATGGTTTCATCATTTATTTCTGGTGGTGTAACTGGTATTCTATTGGCAGATGCAACATTAGACATAACTGTTCACGACACCATGTTTGTGGTAGCTCACTTCCACGTTGTGATGGGATTGTCCGCGGTATTCGGAATGTTCTCCGGTGTGTATCATTGGTTCCCGAAAATGTTTGGTAAAATGATGAATACACGACTTGGTTATGCCCATTTCTGGATAACAATTGTTTCAGCATACGGAGTTTTCTTCCCAATGCACTTCGTTGGTCTTGCAGGAGCTCCTCGTCGTTATTATGATTACTCTGCTTTTGAATCGTTTGATCATAATGCTTTTGTTGCTATTTTCGATTTAAACCAAGTGATTACTGTATTTACCATTCTTGGATCGTTAGGTCAATTGATTTTCTTATTTAACTTCTTCTATAGTATTTTTAGAGGGCCAAAAGCACCTCAAAATCCTTGGAGAGGAAATACACTTGAATGGACGACTCCAGTTGAACATATGCATGGAAACTGGCCAGGTGATTTACCTGTAGTTCATAGATGGCCATATGATTATTCTAAGCCTGGTGCTGAAGAAGATTTTATTCCTCAAAACGTTCCTTTGAAAGAAGGGGAAAAAGACGGAGGAGAACATTAAAAATAGTTAAACAAGTAAAACCCACCCATTCGGTGGGTTTCTTGTTTTAATCAATCTCTACACTATTTCAATCATTTTAATTCTTCGATTGTTTTTTATTTTGTACTTTTCCATTTATAATGTTGGAAAAAATGAAAAATAGTATCTTCTTACTTGTATTATTGATTAGCCCCTTTATTTGTACAGCTCAGCTTATTTCAAATGGAGAGCCTTTTTCATGGAGTTTAAACCTTTCTACACCAACACACTATTTAGCATGTCCGAAAGTCGATAATTCAACAGTATTAAAAAAGTATGCTGTAGAAAAGCTGGATAAATCGTATCGCTTTGGAGAAGACATCTCTGTCGATGTTGATATTATCACTGCTGCTGCTACTTTTAGTTTAAACAACGGCGGAAAACTTTATCGATATGGTATAGCTAGTAAAGATGCTGTTTCAATAAATCTAATATTTAGTCAATTTCATTTAGTGAAAGGGAGTTTGATGTATGTTTATTCAAATGATAATTCTTCATTTACTGGGGCGTATTCATTCCTAAATAATAACAGTGAGAATGTGCTTGGCACAGATGTTTTAAAAACAGATTATGCTGTTATTGAAATTTACGAGCCTAAAGAAAATTTAGGGACATCAGCTGTTGTCCTTTCAACGGTCATTCACGGATTTAGAGATGTCGATTCATTTTTTCAAAAATCATTTGGTGGTTCAGGCTCTTGCAACTACGATGTGAATTGTCCACTAGGAAGTGATTTTCAAGATCAAAAAAATGGTATTGCTTTGACTATTAGTGGTGGACTTGCTTGCTCAGGTTCATTAGTGAACAATACTTCAGGTACTATCATTCCTTATTATTTGACTGCAAGGCATTGTGGGACGTCTACAAGCACATGGGTTTTACGTTTTAATTGGGAACGCGATGCCGCTAATACTATTTGTGCGCAACCAAATTCTACTAATGATGATGGGATTACAACACATACGATTACTGGGACACAACTAAAGGCTTCAAGTAATATATCTGATTTTACTTTGGTACAACTAAATAGTACACCTGATAATTTATGGAATGTATTTTATAATGGCTGGGATAATTCAGATATAGAGAGTGTTACGAATGTAGCGGTAATTCACCATCCTACTTCCGATATAAAAAAAATATCGAAATCTATTTTAAGCCCTTATAAATCGGGCATTGCTTTTAATGGAGCTACCAATTGTCAAACGTGGCGCGTCGATTCATGGACGTACGGAACAACAGAGCAAGGTTCGTCCGGTTCTCCTTTGTTCGATCAAAATAAACGCATTATTGGTGCTCTTACAGGTGGTTCTGCTGGATGTAGTGGAAGTATCCCTAATTCAGGTTACGATTTGTTTGGTCGATTTGGCTATTCTTGGAATACGTTAACTGATTCGAGCTTACAACTGAAATGTTGGTTAGATCCTTTAGAAACTGGTGCGACATTCATTGATGGAACATACCAAACTGCCGTTTCGACACTAGATTTAGCATTTTCTAATAGTGCTTGGTTGACCAATGAAATATGTGAAACTTCGCAACCTTATATTGTTCTGTTTAATGCAGGTAATGTGCAAATTACTTCGGCAAAGATTAAGTATGACTTTAATGGTAATGAACAAACAATCGATTGGACAGGAACATTAAATCAATATCAATCAGATACCATTTATTTTCCTTTTCCTACTTTAGCAAATGGAAATGTTACTTTTCAAGCTGAGATATTTGAAGTTAATGGTGGTGTAGATGAATTGGGACCTAATAATTTTCTGACTGCTGCGTTTAATTATTCTGACACGGATGAACCTGTTAATATTGAATTTGGCTACGACTTTTCTACGCAGGAAATAAGTTGGAAACTGGTAGAGACAAACAATCCTCAAACGGTTATTGATCAGCGTAGTTATGTATCAAATGGCGTATTTTCACCTTATAATTATACGAAGTGCTTACCTGTTGGTTGTTATCAACTCATAATTAGTGATTCTTATGGTGACGGATGGTCGAATGTGGAATATGGCAATGGTCATCTAACTGTTAAAAATAGAAATGGGGATGTCTTAGCTGCATTCGAACCTGCTAACGCTAATTTTGGGTCAGAACTTATAATTGATTTTTGCTTAACGTCGCTTTCTATTAGCGATATAGATAATACTTCGATTCAGCTTTATCCAAATCCTTCAAATGATAAAGTAGTGATTCATACAGAAGTAAATAATGCGATACAAAGTATTACAATCATTGGATTAAATGGCCAGACAATCAGTTATCATTCGTATGATGAAATGACGAACCATGTTATTTTAAATCATCATTTGCCACAAGGAGTTTATTTGTTCCAGATTGTCACTTCAGAAGGAAGTTATAATTCAAAAGTGATTGTAAATTAAACGACGTTATTTCTGAAGATTATAGCGGTATCTAATTCTACTTCTTCTGTAGCACATTATAATATTGTACCACATATCCATTTCCTTCGCTTAAAATGTTGAGTTGATTTTTGCTATTTGAAAGGAAAACGAAATTTTTTCCCTCTAAGTCTTTTCTCAAGATTGTTCCTGTTTCATTTGTAATAATTACTTTGTTTTCTAAACCATCTAGGAAAGAAATATATAATTTATTGTTGATGAAACAAATGTCGTAATCTTGTAAATCACTATTTGGAATGGCTACTTTTTTCATCAGGACGCCTTCTTCATTATAAAGGTAAAAGGTATTAGAACTGATAAAGCTAATATAGTTTTTGTTGTCTATAATCGTATTCTTTAACAATCGAATGGTTTTGTAATCTCCTAAAATTGATTTAGAGGAAGTATAATCAGTCTTCAATACTTTTCCGTCTTGATGATAGATGAAATAGCAAACACCACTTGCCTTATAGCGGATGGCGTCAGGTGTTATGACTGGATGCTTTTTAACGGCTTTAAATCTATCTAAATCTATTGTTTCGGATGCTTTATCTCCAGTAACAACACCAATTAAACGACTGTTTTGTGCAAAAACCTCTATCTTTTTAGTAGTTGAACCGGCATTTGTTGTAATTGTATGAATTTTACTTTTAGTAATATTGGCGTTTTTTATTTTTCCTTTTTCGTCAATATAAATCAAATTAGATTGATTTTTCCAACTGTATAAATTCACCTCGTTTAAAAACTCTTGCTTAGGAGCGAATTGATTTTCAAGTACATTAATCCCTTGTTCCGTTAAAAGATATATTTTATTTGAGATATTGAGCAACAAATGAACTTTACCAATTCCCTCGTAATCTACTAGTTTAATGTCACCAATAATTTTCCCATCGATAGACATATTCCAAATCGTCTTACCATTATTTACTGCAAATAGCTGATTCGTCGAGGTCAAGAAATATTGCTGATTTCCTTTTCCAACTGCCTGAATTACCGTTCCGTTAATAGGGACAATAAAATGTGCAGAAACAGCTACATTCGTCTGTTCAGTTGAAGGTGTTTTAGAATTCCCAGTTGTTGAATTTTGAACAACATATTTTGTAGAGATGTTTGAATAGGAAGAAACGGCATAATAATCGGTCGAAGAAATATAGCGCTCTGAGACTTTATAAGGTAGTTTGCCATAAATATTTTCAGATTTTTCAATGTTCAATAATAGGGTATTACCTAACTCATAATCTGCAAGAATTTTTTTATTCACGTTTAAGTCTTCTGAAAAGATAGCCTTATCACCAATACGTGTCACATAAAACCCTTTTACAGTATTAGATGGAAACGATTCTGTCAATTTTACATTCTTGATAAGTGAATTATCTTTAAATGTAAGTGTATCTTTTCCATACTTGGTATTCAGCGAATTAAGTGCATCTTCACCAATCTTTGAGTCACTGATAATAACAGCATTTCCTTGATAATTAAAAACAACAAATCCATATTGTATCCATTCTGTCATAACACTTTTAGCGGGTAATATGTTATTTTCGATTGCGTAGTTCTTCTCATAGAAATGATAAGAGGATATATCAGCCGGTAAATACGGTGCGAATACATTTTTGTCGTCCGTTTTTTCCGATTTCAAGCGATTGTCAAATGTCGTTTGATAGGTTATTTGACCATTTTCTTGCTGATAGATTTCTGTTAGATAAGGATTTTCATCAACTTTATGAATAATAACAGCTGTTGCTTTTTTATCCCAAGAAGGAAGTTCGAAATCAGTGCTATTTTTCGTAAAATCTTTTTTGGCCACTAATAGAAAATGATATTTGAAACGAATTTGAAACTCACCGATGGAAAATAAATTATCTTTTTCCGTATACTCAATTCCTTTTCTTTCTAAATACTTTATTACCGCATTTCTATTCCAGTAATTAGGGCTTTCAACAAGTATAATAGGGCGTTCTTTGGAAAGAAAAATTCGTTCATTCCGAGGTGTTTCAATGAATTTTTGTGCTAGTTCCGTAATTTCTGTATGAATGGTAAATGGAATTTCAGTCGTAAAAAATTCATCTGTTCTATTGATGACTAACAATTCTTTGTCCGCTGGCGAAAAAATTAATTCGGGGTTCAGACGGTCAGTCTTGTAAAACACATCGTAACCGACATAAAGTATCCAGCCTAAAGATAAAGTACAAAGAAGTATTAGTAAAATTCGATTGAACATAAGAAACCAAAGATATTTAATGTCAAAAATAAAGAATATAGGAAAACCTATGTAAGTGAGTGAATTTAGAAGCTAACAGTTTATTGTTTATTGAAATGAGATTTTCATTTGAGTTAAAATGACTAATCCTACCTCCTCAATCCATTATTTTCTCTATTTTTAAAATTCCATTTTAAATCAGTACAGATGTTAACCGTTGAAAGTGACAGAAAATTATTCCTATTAGATGCTTATGCACTCATTTATCGTGCATTTTTTGCCTTTTCCAAAAACCCAAGAATCAATTCAAAAGGACAAAATACGTCTGCTGCTTTCGGTTTTACCACGGCTCTTTTAGAAATTCTAAACAAAGAAAATCCGTCTCATTTGGCGGTTGTTTTTGATGGACCGGGTGGTTCTACTATTCGTCAAGAAGATTATGCGGCGTATAAAGCAAATCGTGAAGCAATGCCAGAAGGGATTCGTGAAATGATTGATGCGATTAAGAAAATAATCCGCGCCATGAATATTCCTGTCATTCAAGTAGATGGTTTTGAAGCAGATGATATTATTGGAACGTTAGCCAAACAAGCAGAAAGAGATGGTTTTATCACGTATATGGTGACACCTGATAAAGATTTTGGTCAATTGGTAACGGAAAAATCTTTTATTTATCGACCGAGTCGTGGAGGAGATTCTGCGACAATTTTAGGGATAAAAGAAGTCTGTGAGAAATTTGAAATTGACAATACACTTCAAGTCATCGATATTTTAGGACTTTGGGGAGATGCTTCGGATAATATTCCGGGTATTCCAGGTATTGGAGAGAAGCGAGCGAAAGAGTTAGTGAAAGCGTATGGTTCTGTGGAAGGTGTGATTGAAAATGCGGATAAGTTAAAAGGCAAAATGCAGGAAAATGTTATCAATTTCGCCGAACAAGGCTTACTTTCTAAAAAATTAGCGACCATCATTACAGATGTTCCAATTGATATCGATGAGGAAGATTTCAAGATGTGCGAACCGAATATCGAAGCCGTCAAAGAAATTTTAACTGAATTAGAATTTAGAAATTTAGCCAAACGAATTATTGGCGAAGAGATTGTGATTGGGAAATCAACGGAATCACAGTTGGATTTGTTTTCGACCCAAAGCATGGTGGAAAATCAAACAGCCATTGAAACTACGACGATAAAAACCATTGCGACCGAACGTCCAAGTTATCACTTAATTACACTTCCTGAAGAACGTAAAGAGTTAGTAGAATTGTTGTTAAAGCAAAAAGAAATTGCATTTGATACTGAGACAACTAACATTGATTCTTTAGATGCAGAGATTGTTGGAATGTCATTTTCGTATCAAAACAAAGAGGCGTTTTATGTTGCTTTTCCAGAAGATGAAAAACATATTCGAGAAATTCTTCATGAATTTAAACCTGTTTTTGAAAATAAAAATAGCCTTATCATCGGACAAAATTTAAAATACGATTTACAAGTTTTAGCCAATTACGCATTTGAAATAAAAGCGAAAATGTTTGATACCATGATTGCTCATTATTTGATTCAACCCGAATCACGTCATGGAATGGACTTTTTAGCAGAACTGTATTTAGGATATAAAACCGTTTCTATCGAAGATGTTTTAGGCAAAAAAGAAAAGACACAAAAGAATATGCGCGATCTTGCTCCGTCTGAAGTATTCGATTATGCCTGTGAAGATGCCGATATTACTTTCCAATTGAAAAATGTGTTGGAGAAAGAATTACAAGAGAATAAATTAATGGAATTATTCGAAACCATTGAAATGCCTTTAGTGCCGATTCTTCAACGAATGGAAAACGAAGGAATAGCCATTGACACGGATTATCTTAATAAAATGTCTGTTCAATTTGGCGATGAATTACTCATACTTCAAGAGGATATTTTCAAAGAAGCAGGCATTGAGTTTAACATTGACTCACCGAAACAATTGGGCGAAATTTTATTCGATCATTTGAAAATCTCCGATAAAGCCAAGAAGACTAAAACGGGACAATATCAAACGGGTGAAGATATATTAGAGTATTATTTTGACAAACATGCTATTATTCCGTTGATTATGGAATACCGTCAGTTGAAGAAACTAAAAAGTACGTATATTGATCCTTTACCTTCATTATGTCATCCGAAAGATGGTCGAATTCACACGTCCTTTATGCAAACGGTCACTTCAACAGGAAGATTAAGTTCCAATAATCCCAACTTACAAAACATTCCTATTCGCTCAGAGCGAGGTAGAGCAATTCGTAAGGCATTCATTGCAAGAGATAAAAATCATCTTTTACTCTCTGCCGATTATTCCCAAATAGAATTACGAATCATTGCCGCATTAAGTAACGACGCAAACATGATTCAAGCGTTTAAAAACGGAGAAGATATTCACCGTGCCACAGCTGCGAAAGTATTTAACATTCCCTTTGAAGAAGTGACGAGAGATCAAAGGAGTGCTGCAAAAGCAGTGAATTTTGGTATTATTTACGGTCAATCGGCTTTTGGTCTAGCCAAAGGATTAAATATCAGTCGTACAGAAGCCAAAGAAATTATTGATAATTACTTCGTTCAATATCCTACCATCAAGGAATATATGGACAATGCGATCCACACCGCACGAGAGAAAGGATATGTAGAAACCATCTCCAATAGAAGGCGCTATTTACCAGATATCACGTCAGCGAATGCCGTGGTGAGAGGTTTTGCCGAACGAAATGCCATCAATGCGCCCATTCAAGGTTCTGCTGCCGATATCATTAAAATTGCCATGCAAAAAGTGGATAAAGCGTTAAAGCAGAATAACCTAAAAACAAAGATGCTTTTGCAAGTACATGACGAATTAGTATTTGATGTTCCAAAAGGTGAAGTAGAGATTGCTTCAAAAGTTATTGTTGATGCGATGGAAGATGCATTTCACTTTTCAGTTCCACTTGAAGTAGAAGCAAAAGCGGCAGAGAATTGGTTGGAAGCACATTGATGAAAGAATGATTTTTAGGATTGTACTATAGAATGAAATAGTTAGCATAAAAAAACACGTTTCATTTTGATTTAAGTAGAGTTGTCCAATCCAACATTTTATAAGTAACTCACGCGCCTTTTTCGCTTCTTCACATTAATTTATGGGTCAGGGATTTGTTATCGTCCTTAGATGCTGACAGGTACTACCTTTACAGGCAACCGCGATTAAATGTTAATTAGTTGTTTGCAATTAAATTTTAATTTACATTTATCAAAATTAACACTACGAAAAAAAAGGAGATGAAAAGATAGAGCATAACCCCATTTCTCACCTCCCGTGGCATAAGTTGTGCAACCTATATCGCGGCGAAGATACTAAGAAATACGGTTGTGTTTGATAGAAAACTGTTAAAACAACTCACTTACAATTGTTTATGAACGATAATTATTAAGTGCGCTTTACTTCTGCGAAATGGAGAAATTAAAATTATTACAAACGATCTTATCAAATGCTGAACAAAACAAAACATATTAAATTGTTCGGTCTCGGTGAACAACCGGGGATAAAACCTGTTTTTTATTTTTTAATAATACTACTATTTTCCTTTAAAAGTATTGCGCAAGATAACTTAGTGCCGAATGGAAGTTTTGAGGAGTATAATTGGTGCCCAGTAGGAATTGCTGATTTTTCAGTTAAAGATTGGTATATTCCAAATTTAGCATCAAGTGATTATTTTAATACATGTTCATCTTTATTAGGTGATGCGGGTGTTCCAAAAAATTTTATTGGATATCAAGAAGCACACAGCGGAAATGGATATGTAGGGTTTTCTTCATGTTTTTCTTCATCAGCAAATTATAGAGAATACATACAAGTGGAACTTAATGAAGAATTAAAAGAAAATCAATGTTACACTTTTTCATGTTACCTAAGTTTAGCAGACTCTTCAATGTATTGTTCAAGCAATATTGCTTTTGTTATGTCACAAAATCCAATCAGTATGGGTTATTTATTAACTACACCCATATATTCAAGCACGGAAAAAATTTTAAGTGATAATTTTATTTGTGATACGATAGATTGGCTTGAAGTTTCAAGAACCATTATAGCAGTTGGTGGTGAAAAATATTTAACAATTGGTATATTTCGTGATGATGAAAATACAAATTTTAAGTATTTTAATAAAAATGTTAATTCAAACGATTGTGCTTATTATTATATAGATGACGTTGAAGTGATTGAAGTCAATTGTCCTGAACGGGCTAATGTATTTACACCAAATAATGATGGAGTCAATGACAAATTAGTTTTATTATATGTGCCAGAAAATACATTCTTAAAAATACTAAATAGGTGGGGAGATGTTGTTTTTGAAACCTTAACTCCTAATCAAGAATTCTGGGATGGGACTTCAAATAATGGTAAATTATGTATTGATGGAGTGTATTATTATCTTCTTCAAGATAAACAAGGAAATAAAAAAACAGGTTTTGTTCATTTGATAAGATAAAATTTTCTTATCATGAAATATTTTAAACACAAATTGATTGCCATGTTTGCACTGTGCCTAATTCAATGTACAGTGTATGACGTAATTGGGCAGGCTACAAATGGTAATCCAGCCAATAATAATTATAATGTAATTGGATATTTAGGTTGGGCTAATAACAACGGAGTAAACCCATTGTTGTTCAAAACCAACGCCACCAACCGAATGAAGCTCAACGGGAATATCAACTACTCCTTAAATGGGTATAATGCTTCTAGAAATGGGAATTTACTAATTGGTATTAGTAACAATTTCATTACTTCAGGGCAAAACATCTATACAGGAAGTATGGGTGCTTTTTCGCTTCTTCACATCAATGGTCCTGGTTCAGGCATACAAGAGTTTGGTTATCGCCCTTGGATGCAAACAGGAATAACGCTTACAGGCAACCGCGATATGAGTTATTTTGGCTTGAGACAAGTGGGGACAGGAGAAGACATCACCGAAACCACTATTACATGGTCAGATAATAATTCAGGTAGTACTGGACCCGATGACATGGTTTTCCGATTCACAGGTGCTGGAAATGGTAATACTGCCATCTCTACAAATCTCACAACTACAGGAGATTTAGATGGTTTACACATTGCACGTTTTGCTCCAACAGGTGAATTTGGGTTGGGTAATACGTTTGGTGTTAATGCAAATGGAACTGGTGAGCTGAATACTACCTAATCCAACTAATAAATATTAAATGTTAATTAGTTGTTTGCAATTAAATTTTAATTTACATTTATCAAAATTAACACTACGAAAAAAAAGGAGATGAAAAGATAGAGCATAACCCCATTTCTCACCTCCCGTGGCATAAGTTGTGCAACCTATATCGCGGCGAAGATACTAAGAAATACGGTTGTGTTTGATAGAAAACTGTTAAAACAACTCACTTACAATTGTTTATGAACGACAAATTATTAAGTGCGCGTGACTTCTGCGAAATGGAGAAATTAAATTAAATTTAAACAATATTTTATCAAATTGCTGAACGCTTTAAAACATATAAAAATGTTCAGCCTCGATTTTTTATCGGGGAATAAAACCGTTTTTTTTAGTATTTTAATATGCTTTGTTTTTCTTTTTAATGCAAGAACACAAAACCTTGTGCCGAATGGGAGTTTTGAAGAGTATTATAGTTGCCCAACTGCGAATGATTTGAATGATGGACAATTTGAACTTTGTAAATATTGGTGGAAACCAACAATGGGTACAAGTGACTATTTTAACCGTTGTAACAATGGGAGTGTAGGAGTGCCTAATAATTTTTGGGGATATCAAGAACCGTACGATGGAGATGGATATGTGGGGTTAGGTTTAATAGGTTGGTACTTATCCTCTGGAAATTATCTTGGTAATGAGTATGCTCAAGCAAAGTTGATTAGACCATTAAAACCTTGTGTTGAATATCATTTTGAGATGAAAGTAAATTTAGCTAATTATTCTCGTTATGCTTTTGGGAGAATTGGAGCGTTATTTACTAATAGTTCAATTCACCTAAATTCAGATAGTGCTATCACCTCATCACCTCAAATATTTAATCAAGAAGGTATTATATCTGATACTGCCCAATGGACTGCTGTCTCGGGTAATTTTATTGCATTAGGGAATGAACAATATATTACTATTGGTTATTTTTTTAATAATGTCAAAAATGATACTATGTCTTTTCAAGAACCGATAGGGTTTGATGATCAAGGGTATGGATATTATTACATTGATGATGTAATTTTAATCGAAGTTGGCGTTATTGAGCAATGCGAATATTCTATTCCTAATGTGATAACCGCTAATAATGATGGGGTGAATGATGCGATTGATTTCTCGGTTTTTAACAAGGGAAGTGTATCTATTTACAATCGTTGGGGGAATGTTGTTTTTACGAATGAAAACGATACTATATGGAACGGTACGGATTTACTTGGGCAGAAATTAGTAGATGGCGTCTACTTTTACATAGTTAAAGGACAAAAAGATAAAAACGGTTTTATTCATTTGATAAGGTAAAACTTTATCAAGTATGAAAAGAATAATACAAATTGTTGCGAGTATAGTATTACTTACCAGCAACACCAGTAATGCACAAACCATTCCTTCACAAGGAAATGGTAATGCAACCAGTGATTTTTGGTCACGTAGTGGAAATCTCCCAACTACCGGTGCTAATATATTTGGCACACGATGGAACTCTCCTATTTACACGATTACAGGAGGAATTTCCACGTCCAATGTGAGGATGAAGGTGAATGGAGATTTTTTATTTAATACTCAATACCCAATTGACAATTACAACTGGGGACAACAAGTTAACACTTCTGGCTACATTGGAATTGGTATAAACAACAGTTCTATTTCAAACGGTCAGCTATTTCACAATCAGAAGGGCGCATTCTCTTTGCTCCATATAAATGGACCAGGCTCTGGTTTTCAAGAGTTTGGTTATCGTCCATGGATGCAAACGGGTGTTACCTTTACCGGAAATCGTGATTTGAGTTATTTTGGCTTGAGGAAAGTAGGTACTGGTGAAGACATCACAGAAACCACTATTACATGGTCAGACAATAATGCTGGAAATACAGGCCCAGACGACATGGTCTTCCGCTTTACAGGTGCTGGAAATGGTAATACTTCCATTTCAACAAATCTCACTAATAACGGAGATTTAGACGGCTTACACATAGCTCGCTTTGCACCAACAGGCGAATTTGGACTAGGTAACACCTTTGGAGTGAATGCGCCAGGTACTCCTGCAGGTTTGTATGTGAGACCTGCTTCACTTGCACATTACAGTTTGAGTAATTATCGTTCTATCTTAGATACGGAAAAAACTGAGTAAAGATTTCTTGTTATCTTTTTGTTTCATTCAAAATAAACGCTTATATTTATCCAAATTAACACTACGAAAATAAAGGAGATGAAAAAATAGAGTACAACCCCATTTCTCACCTCCCGTGATATAATTTTCTGAGTACTATATCGCGGCGAAGATACGAAGAAATACGGTTGTGTTTGATAGAAAACTGTTAAAACAACTCACTTACAATTGTTTATGAACGACAAATTATTAAGTGCGCTTTACTCCTGCGAAATGGAGAAATTAAAATTAAATTTAAACAAAACTTTATCAAATTGCTGAACGCTTTAAAACATATAAAAATGTTCAGCCCCGATTTTTTATCGGGGAATAAAACCGTTTTTTTTAGTATTTTATTGTTTTTTGTTTTCTCTGTAAATGCACAAATGAATCTTGTGCCGAATGGAAGTTTTGAAGAGTATAATTGGTGCCCAGATTATGATAATGGTTTTTTTATAACAGCTTGTAAGGAATGGACGATGCCTACTTTAGGCACTTCTGATTACTTTAATAGTTGTAGTTTGATTTCTAATAGTTCAATAATTCAGTTTGGAGTTCCTCAAAATTATGCTGGATTCCAATACGCAAAAACGGGAATAGCATACGCTGGATTACTTTATTTTGATAATAAAGATTCTATTACAAATGAACATAAAAGTTATTCTGAATATATACAAGTGAAGTTAGAAAAGAAACTTGAAGAAGGAAGGCTATATCGATTGACTTTTTTTGTTAGTAATGCATTTGACTTTTCATGTAGCAATTCTATAGGTGCGCTATTTTCACCAGTAGAAATACATGAGAATCATGATTCGATCATTCAAATAACACCGCAGTTTCAAAGCGATCTTGATTTGTTTTTTTGTGATACGACAAAATGGTATAAACTTGAATATATTTTTCAAGCGGATGGCACAGAAGAGTTTTTAATCATAGGTGTTTTTACTAAGTTATATGATTCTCAATATATTTATAATGGAATTAATGTAACAGAACAAGAAAACTTTGTAAATCAATATTTATATGTTGATGATGTGTCTTTATTTGATATAGACCCTGTAATTCCAAATGTATTTACGCCTAATAATGACGGAATTAATGATCTCCTTCAATTAAGAAACATTCCAAATGAATATATTTTAAAAATATTTAATAGGTGGGGAGATATTATTTTTGAAACCTTAACTCCCAATCAAGAATTCTGGGATGGGACTTCAAAAAATGGTAAATTATGTATTGAAGGGGTATATTATTATCTTCTTCAAGATAAACAAGAAAATAAAAAAACAGGTTTTATTCATTTGATAAGGTAAAATTATCTTATTATGAAATATTTTAAACACAAAGCAATAACCTTATTAATAATAGGTGTTATTCAATTAACTTTTATACAGATACTTTGTCAATCAACAAATGGTACGAATGGGAATCAATACTTCTCCAATAGATATCTAGGCTGGGATAATACCAATGGCGTAAACCCACTATTATTTCGAACCAACAACCTCACTCGGATACGTTTGAATGGTAACCAGACGGCAAACATCAGCTTTATCAACCAAAACACCTCTGGTTATCTGGGTATTTCACCAAGCGGTTATTTCAACACCAATTCGCCTTGGTCGATGCTTCATCTCGAAGGCCCAAACAACACCATTTTTACAGGTGGACAATGGCGCAGTTGGATGAAAACTGGGTTGTTTATGCGTGAAAACTCGGATGCGATGTATGTTGGGTTAAAACAAGAGGCTGGTACCAACCGCAGTGATGCAATCGTAAGCTGGAGCGATGATGCCGGTTCCGACAGGTTACGCTTCTTATTTACTGGCACTTCCTTGAATGGCAATGGAGACAATCCCAATAACTTGAGCGCAAATTCTTTTGAAGGGTATGAATTTATGCGCATGGAGTCTTCTGGGCCAGTTAATCAGGCAGGTACGCCTTTGGAGTGAATGCGCCAGGTACTCCTGCAGGTTTGTATGTGAGACCTGCTTCACTTGCACATTACAGTTTGAGTAATTATCGTTCTATCTTAGATACGGAAAAAACTGAGTAAAGATTTCTTGTTATCTTTTTGTTTCATTCAAAATAAACGCTTATATTTATCCAAATTAACACTACGAAAATAAAGGAGATGAAAAAATAGAGTACAACCCCATTTCTCACCTCCCGTGATATAATTTTCTGAGTACTATATCGCGGCGAAGATACGAAGAAATACGGTTGTGTTTGATAGAAAACTGTTAAAACAACTCACTTACAATTGTTTATGAACGATAATTATTAAGTGCGCTTTACTTCTGCGAAATGGAGAAATTAAAATTATTACAAACGATCTTATCAAATGCTGAACAAAACAAAACATATTAAATTGTTCGGTCTCGGTGAACAACCGGGGATAAAACCTGTTTTTTATTTTTTAATAATAGTACTATTTTCCTTTGAAAGTATCGCACAAGATAATTTAGTGCCGAATGGCAGTTTTGAAGAGTATAATTGGTGTCCAGATTACGATAATGGTTTTTTTATAACAGCTTGTAAGGAATGGACGATGCCTACTTTGGGAACATCTGATTATTTTAATAGTTGTAGTACGTTTTATGATGTATCATTGAATCGTTACATGTTTAGTGTACCAGAAAATTATATCGGTTATCAGAAAGCAAGAACTGGAAATGCGTATGTTGGACTTTTGTATTCTCAATATCTTGATGAATTTGGTAAATATAGCGCATCTTATTCAGAGTATATCCAAGTTAAACTAAAGCAAAAACTAGACGGTGGTGTCTTCTATAACCTCACTTTTTATCTTAGTAATGTGGGTGCAATTGGTTTACCATGGGCAATTTGTGCTAATTCAATAGGCGCTCTATTTTCACCACTAGAATTACATGAGTTTCATGATTCGATCATTCAAATAACACCTCAGTTTCAAAGCGATCTTGATTTGTTTTTTTGTGATACGACAAAATGGTATCAACTCGAATATAATTTTCAAGCGGATGGAAATGAAGAATTTTTAATCATAGGTGTTTTTACTCCGATGCCCTTAACTTTTGTGACAGACAAAAAAGGAGATTTAATTTCTCCATATGGTGATAGATACTATTACATTGATGACGTCTCTTTAACTAGAATGGATGATATTTCATCTTTAATTCAAGATAAAGTCCCAAATGTATTCACTCCTAATAACGATGGCGTAAATGATATATTTTCTTTAGATCAATTAAGTATAAAACCAAAGAAGATGTCGATTATTAATCGTTGGGGAAATATCATCTTTCAAACGGAAGATAATTTTTCTTGGGATGGAACATATGAAGGGATGAAATGCATTGATGGAGTTTATTATTATTTGATTGAATTTACGAAAAACATTAAAATAAACGGTTTTATTCACTTGATAAGGTAGCTAATACTTTATTTTATGAAAAAGAATAATAGATATAATTTTCTTATTTTGATTATAATAGGAGTCTTAAATATAGGAGTTACTAATTCTCAAGTAACTAGTTCTGTGAATACATTTGGCCCCAACAGATATCTTGGTTGGAATAACACCAATGGCGTAAACCCACTATTATTCCGCACCAACAACCTCACTCGGATACGTTTGAATGGTAACCAGACGGCAAACATCAGCTTTATCAACCAAAACACCTCTGGTTATCTGGGTATTTCACCAAGCGGTTATTTCAACACCAATTCGCCTTGGTCGATGCTTCATCTCGAAGGCCCAAACAACACCATTTTTACAGGTGGACAATGGCGCAGTTGGATGAAAACTGGGTTGTTTATGCGTGAAAACTCGGATGCGATGTATGTTGGGTTAAAACAAGAGGCTGGTACCAACCGCAGTGATGCAATCGTAAGCTGGAGCGATGATGCCGGTTCCGACAGGTTACGCTTCTTATTTACTGGCACTTCCTTGAATGGCAATGGAGACAATCCCAATAACTTGAGCGCAAATTCTTTTGAAGGGTATGAATTTATGCGCATGGAGTCTTCTGGGCCAGTTAATCAGGCAGGTACGCCTTCTGGTCATGTTGCCATCGGACCTCAATTCATACCGAGAAACCGTTTACACATGAATGCAGAAAGTGCATTGGCTAATTATCTGCAAATCTCCAATTCTGCTTCTCCTTTGCTTACTGGAACTGGGTTTACAGCAAATGATGGTTTGAAATTTGGAATTCAGCCCATCTTTTCAAATGGAGCTTTCAGACAAACGGCTTTCTTACAATGGCAGGAAAATACGCCATTTATCGTGCAAACAGACTGGGATAATACTGCCGGAGGAATAAACAATGGAGAGCGAATGCGCATCACAAGTATCGGTGCTTTGAATAACACGGAAGGAAACTTCGGTGGTTTGACAACTCCAACAAACAGAACTCGTATCGCCATCAGTGCAGACGGAGCAAATCCAATAACCAAACCTTTAAGTTTGTTACATTTAGGTTATAACGCAGGAGCTGGAACTCCTATCATTGCCACTACAGATGGATGGCGGAAATGGATGGATATTGGTATTTTCACTTCAAACGGAACTGATAATATGTATATGGGTTTGAAAAATGAAGGAAGTGCCGATCGTAATGACGCAGTTATTAATTGGGGAGATAATCAGGGCAATGGTGGAGGTCAAGGTCCAGATAAATTACGATTTATTTTTACTTCCACAACAACTTCCATTCAGAACCCTGGAGATCCAATTTCTACTTCGGCAAATGGGCTGGAAACAATGCGTATAGTTCCTTTTAAAGACACAACATATATTAAAAAACTAAAGTTTCGGAGTTGTTAAAATGCTAGTAATCAGCAATATGAATTTATAA
>JBEBRN010000013.1:0-56482 GCA_040394775.1 Taishania pollutisoli | reverse complement strand
AAGTACTGAAAATTTCGGTTTTGAAGCTCCAGCACCGCAAAATAAAATAATCCCTCTTAACTCATTTGTTAAGCAATGACTAAAATGTAAGCTTCATTAGTAAATGAAAGAAGAGTAGCATCACTTTTATATTTTTTTAGAATGATACTTTTCATTTTTATGGAGGATGAAATATCTTTCTTACGCTTTTTTTGTTATACTTATTGTAGGTTTTTAACACCTAATTTATAGAGATATAGTCTGATAATCTGAGTTGATAAGTTAATAATTTGGTAAACCTCGACATCTAATCGACTGGTTAAGTGACTTAATGTAAGATTACTTAGCTTTTTCTTTGTTTTCCAATAATAGAGCATTACTTTTGTAGCCTGATTTCCGAAAATGATAACCGATTTTAAAGTAACAAAAGAATTATACCCATTCCAAAAAAAATCCGTAGATGATATTCTACGCGAATTTGAACAAAATGGAGAAAACTTCAATTTATTATACCAGCTTCCAACGGGAGGTGGCAAGACGGTTATTTTCTCTGAAATAGCGAAGAGATACATTGAGCAATGGCAGAAAAAGGTTCTCATTCTGACACATAGAATTGAACTTTCTCAACAGACATCTAAACAGCTTGATACTATTAACGTTGCTAATAAAGTCATTAGTAGTGAAGTTAAAAATTTAGATGATAAAGAAGAGTTTCATTGTTTCATTGCAATGGTCGAGACCTTGAATAATCGCCTTCAAGAAAATGAGAAATTTATTGATGGTGTAGGTTTGGTTATTGTCGATGAAGCGCATTACAATAGTTTTCGTAAGATATTTCAATATTATACAGAAGCCAATATTTTAGGAGTCACAGCCACTCCGTTAAGTTCAAATAAGGTTCTTCCGTTGAACGATAATTACAATAAATTACTCGTTGGAGAAAGTATTTCTTCTTTAATTGAAAAAAAATATTTATCTGATGCAGAGACATTTACTTATGATGTTAATCTTCATGGATTAAAAATTGGTTCGAATGGTGACTTTACGATTAGTAGTTCTGATGTCGTTTATGGAAACTACTTTATGCAGGAGAAATTACTTTTCGCATATGAAGAAGTTGCTGTCGGTAAGAAGACCTTAATTTTCAATCCAGGTATTGAGACTTCCATTAAAGTAGAGGAATTATTTAAAAAGAGAAATTATAAAATTCGCCATTTAGATTCTACTTTTAGTGATAAAGATCGAAAGGAAGTTTTGAGATGGTTTAAGAAAACACCAGGTGCTATTCTTACATCTGTTGGAATTTTAACGACTGGATTTGACGAACCAACAGTTGAAACAATTATCATTAATAGAGCAACTCGTTCTCTAACACTTTATCATCAAATGATTGGTAGAGGATCTCGAAAATTAGAGAACAAAAGTCAGTTTCAGTTAATAGATTTAGGAAATAATGTACGTCGTTTTGGTTTTTGGCAAGATTATATCAATTGGCAAGATGCTTTTCGTTTTCCAGACCGTTTCTTAGAAGCACGTTTATCAGGAGATGATATCGAGTTTGAAATTGAGTTTGAATACAATCGCTATCTTAAAGATAATTTAAATATCGCGAAACTTAAAGCGTTCGACTTAAAAGAAATTTATTTCGATTACATTGATAAAGGCGAAAAAGGCAAGAGGGCAGTAGATGATGCGCTTCAATTACACGTAGAAGTATTACTAGAAGCATCCAAAAGCTTAGATGATGCCTTTGATTATTTAAAAGCGTTAGATGAACACATTGATCATACTTTGAAGCAATATACTAAGTGTATTGCGAAAAGTACTCCTAATTATTTTAAATTCTTAAAAGAAACGTACCTTAGACATATTGGTCAAGAGCTTCGTAAAAGTCTAGACTGGGCGGAAGAATAGTGATTTTTAGAATCGAAGAGATAAGGTTCCAACAAAGTAACTGCTTGACTGTTTGAAGTGAGCAGTACTTCCTTCATAAGCGATATAATCAAAGTTGTTATTTTGAAGCTTGTAGGCCAAATCAATATTGAATTTACCTTTTATTCTTACACCTGCTCCCGCACTATAAATGGAAGTCGCTTGATAGGAACCTGAATATGCTTTCTTGTAAGGTTGTGGATAATGAGCATATCCAAGACGGATAAAATAATTCGTTGCTATTGCTAATTCGCCTCCAATTCGTAGGTTGACAACAGGACGCAACATTTCTTTTATTTCATCATTTTGAACCTGATAATCAGTAGGGTCAGGATCGTAAGCAAAGTCACGCGTTGATTTTAACTGATTGCCCCGATAATTTACCAATTCCATATCGACATTAATAGCCACCATTTTTCGAATGATTACTCCAGCAGAAGCCACTAATTTTGCTGGTGTCCGTAAGCGATATTTGTATTTCCCAATAGGAATGTAATCTTCGGGGATATTATAAACGCCATCCTTACGATAGGTTATCATGTCAGCCGTCCAATCATCAGTTAAGTTGTAATAAGTCTTGGAATGAAAGGCAAGTCCTAGTCGTAAGTATTCTATAGGTAAATAGATAATACCTAATTTTAAATTAAGGCCTGTTCCTTTCGTTTTTAATGCGTAAGAGTAATTAAAAGAATCAATTTCTGCAATTGAGTTTGGGTTGTTTATTTCACTATGGTCGTAGCTGTCCGTGTAATTGATGGATTGGATACCGATATTGGCTCCAAAATAGAGTTTATTTAAATAGTTAAAGGAATAATTAAATGAAAAATCACCAATACCCCCTTTTGTTGTCATTGTTCTTTTTTGAAACACAGTGTCGTTTGGTGCCAAATATGGATAATAATTTACACCTCCAATATTACTTGAGTCAATAGCCCAAGTATTCCATGCCAACATGGTTGTAAAAGGCGGTAAGTAATTAGGCTCTAAACCACTCCCGTAGCTTGCGAATTCATCTAAAAGTGATTTGTAAATTTTTCCTTGGTATCTTTTGTCAGTTGTGAAATTCTCCAATCGATTATAGGTAAATCCAAATTGTGAATACAAAAAGCCTTTATTATTCCGTGAATTATCTTTTACAAATACAACTCCTAAACTTGGTAATTTAAAATTTCCCTTTTTTGTTTCCAGATTATTTTCTTGAAATTTCCCTTTAGAGTTTACAATATTATACTGTCCTGTTAAGGTGACAATAGAAGAAGAAAACCGTCCATATCCAGCAGGATTTACTTGGTTGGAGGAAATATCTGCTCCAACTGCACCGAATGCACCTGCCATTGATTCAAAACGAGCAGAACCTTGACTTGTAATGTTTGAATAGCGAACGGCATCAATGATATTTTGAGAAGAAACTTGAAATGAGATTAAAATAATAGAGATAGCTGTGATTCTTTTTAATGACATAGTAATTGTTTGTGCTAATTAATGACCTCTCAAATTACCGCCCCCGCTAGTTCTTGTATTTGATGATCCATTCCCTCCTGAGTTTGTATTTCCCGAGGAACGAGTAGGTGCAGGAGCGCTATTGTTTGTTGGTGCTGAATAATCTCTGGTAGGATTTGTTTGAATGGTATTATTCCTGTTTTGAACTGGAGCAGTTTTTACTGGAGCAGTTCTTACAGGAGCTGTCCTTACTGGAATTGTTCTTGTAGGAGCTGGGACCGTTCTAGTTGGAGTAACTGTATTGTTAGGACGAACTGGATATATTTGTGGGTTTGGAGTTACAGGGTTTTGTAGTGTATTGTTGATTCTATTGTTACTCATTATTTCTTGAGTTTTAACAGTAGGAGCCACTTCGGTGTTACGATTTATTATTCCAGTAGCAGGCTTACTTATCACTGTTTGTTTTGGTGTCAAATTATCAGTCAATTTAGCATTTTGACGAACAGTAGATACGTTTTCATTTATGTTTTTCGGGCTAGAGATTGGTGCCATTCCAACTGTATTTGGAATGTCCTTTCGGGTTACAACACCACCGCCTGAATTATTAGTACGTGGTCCTGAATAATGTATTCCAGGTGAAGTGGTTGTTGAATTATTCCCCCAATTCCCTGTATTGCCATAAGAACTTCCTGAGTTTCCATAGTAATTGTTGTTGTAATATGGATTGTAACCGTATCCGTATGGATCGTAGCCATAGCCGTAAGGATTGTATCCGTAGGGATTATGTCCATAACCATAGTAAGGATTGTATCCATATCCCATTCCATAAGAAGGATAATAACCCCAACCGTAATAGGAATTATAGCCATAACTCATATGGCTTGGGTAGCCGTAGTATGAATTGTAGCCATAATTAGTATATCCAAATGAAGCCATTGGATATCTGAATCCATAGCCATAATTGAAGTTATAAGAAGGAGAATAAAAATTATTGTAATTATTAGTATATACTGTATTTTGATTGAAGTTACTATTGCTTTTTTCTTCTTTTTCGTATTTATAGGAAGCGTAAGAAAGATCATCGTTAATTGATTCACCTAGTGGAACAGCTGTTTCTTTCATGTGATACAAGTCGTCACCTCCAGATAAATCACCATTATACATGGTTCCACATCCTGAAATTAAGGCTGAGAGAGTGATGGCAAAAACTGATATTTTTAAAGTTCTCATGATGAAAATTTTTTAATAATTACATTTTCCTATTTAAAGATAATCTAATTTTCTAACTTTGAGGGCAAATTAACGAATTATTAATCGATTTAACAATGGGTCAATTAACCAGCAGACAAGAAGATTATTCCAAATGGTATAACGAACTAGTACAAAAATCGGGCCTAGCTGAAAATTCAGGCGTGAGAGGCTGTATGGTCATTAAACCGTATGGTTATGCTATTTGGGAAAAAATACAAGCGAACTTAGATAGAATGTTCAAAGAGACGGGGCATCAAAATGCGTATTTCCCTATTTTTATTCCTAAAAGTTATTTTGAAGCAGAAGAAAAAAATGCAGAGGGTTTTGCGAAAGAATGTGCTGTAGTTACACATTATAGATTAAAAGCAGATCCTAACGAAAAAGGCAAGTTAATAGTAGATCCAGATGCTAAATTAGAGGAGGAATTAATCGTTCGACCTACTTCTGAGGCCATTATTTGGAAAACCTATAAAGGATGGATTCAATCGTATCGCGATTTACCTATATTGATTAATCAATGGGCGAATGTAGTACGCTGGGAAATGAGAACACGTTTGTTTTTACGAACAGCCGAGTTTTTATGGCAAGAAGGACATACAGCGCATGCTACTCGTGGAGAAGCGATTGAAGAAGCTGAAAAGATGTTGAATGTGTATACCGAATTTGCGGAGAAATACATGGCAATTCCTGTAATTAGAGGAATGAAAACACCAAGTGAACGTTTTGCTGGAGCAGATGATACATATTGTATCGAAGCAATGATGCAAGACGGAAAAGCATTGCAGGCAGGAACATCACACTTCTTAGGTCAAAATTTTGCGAAAGCATTTGATGTGAAGTTTACCGATAAAGATGGAACAATAGATTATGTTTGGGCAACTTCTTGGGGTGTTTCAACCCGTTTGATGGGCGCTTTAATCATGTCCCATTCGGATGATGAAGGTTTGGTTTTACCGCCAGAATTAGCGCCTATTCAGGTAGTTGCTGTTCCTATTTTTAAGACAGAAGAAGAATTTGCTAAAATTTCAGAAAAATTCATGGAATTAAAAAGACAATTACTTCTTTTAGGAATTTCTTTTAAATATGATGACGACAATCAAAAACGTCCAGGATGGAAGTTTGCCGAATATGAAATGAAAGGAGTGCCTGTCCGAATTGCAATGGGTCCAAGAGATTTAGCAAATAATAATGTAGAAATTGTCAGAAGAGATACAAAGGAAAAACAAACGGTTTCATTTGATAATTTAGCGGAAACTATTCAACAACTTTTACAAGATATTCAATCGAACTTATATCAGCGAGCACTTTCAATGCGAGAAGACCGTATTCAAAAAGTGGATTCATACACTGAATTTAAAGAGAAACTAGAAAAAGATGGTGGTTTTTTCTTAGCTCATTGGGATGGAACAGACGAAACAGAAGCGTTAATAAAAGAAGAAACACAGGCAACTATTCGTTGTATTCCATTAGATGCTCCCGAAGAAGATGGAGTTTGTATGGTAACGGGTAAACCAAGTAATAAGCGAGTGTTATTTGCAAAAGCATATTAAAAATGGAGAAAGAGACAGCTAAAAAAGCAGTTGCAAAAGAAACGGCAATAAAAAAAGAAACAGCCAAGAAAGAAATTAAAAATAATAGAGAGGCGCTTTTAAGTTTACTGGAGAGTAAGGCGGCTTTGAAACAAGATATTATTCAAGATGTTAAAGATGTCTTTGATCAATTAAGGAATGTCTTAACAGAAGAGGTGGATTATTTCAAGTCAAAATTGAAAGATAATCGTATTCGTATGAATATCGAAGATCGTGATGGAACTGAGATAAAAGCGTTTGTTGGTAGTGATTGCCTTATATTTCACATGCATACAAATGTTTTCTTAATTCCAGAAACGCATCCAGTATGGCAAACTGAGTATCTGAAAGAAGATCCTAATAGAGGTTATTTTGGTATTATTTATATTTATAACTTTTTAGCTGAATCCTTATTGAAATCTAGATTAGGAGATTCTGGATATTTGATTGCACGTATTTTTGTCAATAAAGAAGGACGCTTCTTTGTCGAAGGTAAAAGTGAAATAACAAAGAAATTTAAAGTTATATCTGACGAGAAAATTTGTGATGAAACAATGCATTTTATTATCCAAAGTGCATTTGCATATGCTATAAATTTTGATTTACTAACTCCTCCGTACGAAATGACTGCTCAAATAAATGTACAACAAGCAATAGCGATTGCCAATAGTATTAGTTTGCAGACAGGAAAACGACTAGGTTACACATTTGAAAAAGATGACAATTGATATTTTACAAAAAGTTACCTTTTTTCTTGTATATATAGAAATTCATACTATATTTGCACTCTCAAATAAACGAATTTAAGTTTTTTGAAATATTTTATTGGCCCATTCGTCTATCGGTTAGGACGCCAGATTTTCATTCTGGAAAGAGGAGTTCGACTCTCCTATGGGCTGCTTTTATTGGCCCATTCGTCTATCGGTTAGGACGCCAGATTTTCATTCTGGAAAGAGGAGTTCGACTCTCCTATGGGCTGCATAATATATTGTAAAACTTTTTAAATAAAACAAAATGGCGAATCATAAATCTGCTAAAAAAAGAATCAGAACGAACTCTACTAAGAGAATGCGTAACAGGTACCAACATAAAACCACACGTAATGCTGTAAGAAAATTACGTGCTTTGACAGACAAAAAAGAGGCATTAGAAATGTTGCCTAAAATTTCTGCCATGTTGGATAAAATTGCAAAGAAGAATATTATTCATAAAAACAAAGCTGCAAACCTTAAATCTGGTTTAGCTGTAAAGGTGAATAAATTATAATCTAAGATATTTTTAAAAAGAGGGGAGTTCAGCTCCCCTTTTTTTATATATTTACCATCGTGAGACAATTGCATAAAAATCTATTAGTAGGATGGACTTTGCTGTTTCTTACTCATTGGGTAAGTGCGCAATATGCTATAGTTTCAATAAGTCAAGATACATTGGATTATGATAATCGTGTTTTGACCCAAAAATTAGATTCCATTAGTATAGTTCAATCTGGGTATGCGACGTTGCAACCTGGTGGAAATTACATTTCTTTAGGCGGTATTTATCGAAATGATTTCATTAATGGACTTTCTCTTTTCCAACAACATGCTCCTTCTTTCTCTAACTTAAGAGATAATTATGTCGGACTTCCTCATCTAGGCTTCTATTACTCGTTTGGCTCTAGAGGAACACAAAATATTCACGTAGATTTTCAACAAACACTAGCTAAGAAATTTGATATCAACATTTCTTTTGATGGTTTTATGCTGAATGAAAAAGCAGGATTTACACGTCATTCGGGGTATCGAAATAGTGTCGTTCAATTGTTAGCAAATTACCACGGAGATCGTTACCAAGGCTTGTATTACATGAATTATTATTTCGGTAATCGCAACAGTAATCGTGGAGTTGAAGCCGATTCTTTGTTAGATCTCTTTCCCTTGAAACTTCTTCCAGTAAAGAATGAAACGGCATTTTCAAAATTCAATACAGTCGATGCGGGTACGCAGCATTTGTTTTCTCTGACAAAGGACTCACTCACCAAACATGGTTTTGTTTATCAAAATGAATTGCAACTAACGAATCGAAAGTATACAGAATCAGGACTCGATATGTTAAACTATGGTTCTATTTACAAAGATTCTGTACAGACTTACGATCATTATCAATGGTATCGTATTCGAAATGAAGCGGGCTATTTTATACAATCGAAACGTTTGAATATTTCGGCGAAAGTTTTTCATCAGTATTGGATCTATAAAAATCAGGGAATTTTTATGGACACATCTGAGGTTGGTGTGAATGCTGATTTACGCTTTCATTGGTCGAAATTTTCTCTAAAGTCACGATTTGATTTTACTTTCTTAGGTGCTATTGGAGAAATGGAGAGTAATACCACTTTGAAATGGTCGGAGAAAAAATTTGATATTCAAGCATATCTTGATTTTGAAAATAAATATCCTTCTGTATTTCTGCGAAAGTATGCTGGAAACTCCATTCAATGGTATCTTCCAACTCCTCAATTACAACAAACAATAAAGTTAGGTGGAGATTTTAGTTGGAAGGAAAAAATTCCATTTCAAGGGGGTATTAATTACGCCCAACTTTCTAATCAATATTGGTTGATTGATAATCAGTTGAGAAACGACACGTTGAAGAATGTATCCGTTATCAATGCCCGAATTAATGCGCGTTTTAAAGCAGCTACTTTTCATTTTGACCCCTATTTATCCGTTAATATTACTTCTCAGAATATTCGATTTGTACCACTTTTAGATGCTCGTTTGAACGTGTATTGGAATAAAAAACTATTCTCCACCAAGAAATTTGATTTTATATTAGGTGCTACTGCTATTTATCAAACCAAATATTCAGTGGCTTCCTACAATAACTTGGTAGATTTATATCAATACTCAACGACCTCGACTTACTTATATCAACCGATTGTACGATTGGATATTTATACCGGTTTCCAAATTGATAATTTTAGATTTTTTATTCGATATGAGAATCTTGATGCTTTTTGGAATAAAAGAGAAAACTTCACTGTTGAAAATTATCCAATTGCGCCAGGTTTGATTCGAATTGGCTTGACGTGGGATTTCTTTAATTGATTTTACGTATATTTGATTTACTAAATGAAAATTTATGATGTTATTACAAGATAAAGTGGTGTTAATCACAGGTGCCTCAAGGGGAATTGGTAAAGCTATTGCAGAAGAATGTGTGAAACAAGGAGCAAAGGTTGCTTTCACGTATATTAACTCGAAAGAAAAAGCAGAAGCGTTAGAAAAAGAGTTAACTGCAAACGGTGGTGTTGCTAAAGGTTTTCAATCGGATGCAGCGAACTTTGAGTCTGCTCAAAAACTAGCTGACGCGGTTGTCGAAGAATTTGGAACCATTGACGTGTTGATTAATAACGCTGGAATTACGAGAGATAATTTATTGATGCGAATGTCCGAAGAACAGTGGGATGAAGTGATTAATACAAATCTTAAATCAGCTTTCAATTTAACGAAAGCAGTACAACGTCCGATGTTGAAAGCTAGAAAAGGTTCGATTATCAATATGTCTTCAGTTGTAGGAGTGAGTGGTAATGCGGGGCAATCCAATTATGCGGCTTCTAAAGCAGGATTAATTGGTTTCACAAAGTCGATTGCACAAGAGTTAGGTTCTCGTAATATTCGTTGCAATGCCATCGCACCCGGATTTATCGAAACAGAAATGACAGAAGTATTGGATCCTAAAGCAGTTCAAGGATGGAGAGACGCTATTCCATTGAAGCGTGGTGGTTCACCTATAGATGTGGCTAATGCAACGGTCTTCTTAGCATCTGATATGTCTGCTTATGTTACTGGGCAAGTGCTAAATGTGTGTGGTGGAATGAATATGTAATTGAAATTATATAAATAGAGTAGAATAGAGGTTGATTTTTTCAATCTCTATTCTTTTTACTCAAAAAAATAAGCGTGATAATTCAACTATCACGCTTATTCAATTTTATCAGCAATTTATCAATCGATAAATAAGGGGCGTTTATTTTAATTTTTGCAATGCGCTACGCAGACTTGCAATAATTTTATCAGCATCGTCTACGGAGCAAGTTCCAATAGAAACTCTAAACCAAGGAGAATTAGTGTCTGCGCCAAAAGCATAGAAAGGAACAACTGCAATTTTCGCTTCATTTAAAATATAGCTAGTGATATCTTTGGTTTCAGCTAAAACTTTTCCATCGGCCGTTGTTTTTCCGTGTAATTCCAATTTAATGGTCAAATATAAAGCCGCTTGTGGAGCGATAGCATCTACGTTGAATCCTTCTGCTTTTAATGCTTGAAAACCATTGTATAGACCACTTAGGCGAACGTATATCTTAGCTCTTTGTGCGTCAATAAAAGAGCTGTAAGCTGTGGTGTTTGCCAAATATGCTGCTGTAGCAATTTGTTCTGGTTTTGGAGCCCAAGCGCCAATATGAGAAAGTAACGATTTCATTTTACCGATTACATAACTTGGTCCATAACACCAACCCACACGAACTCCAGTCGCAGAAAGTGATTTAGAAATTCCATCGATGAAAACAGTATAATTACGCATTTCAGGTCTTAAAACAACAGGATTATAATGAGTAGTACCTTTCATAGTTAATTCCCAATAAATTTGGTCGAAAATTAAATAAACTGGTTTAGCATCTGGTCCTCTTCGTTTGTTTTCTTCCAAAATGACATCACAAATTTCCTCTAAGCCCTCTTTTGTAAAGACTGTTCCGGTAGGATTCTGCGGAGAGCATAAAGCTACTACTGCAGCATCTTTAATCGAAGGACGAATATCATCAGCAGAAGGCATGAAGTTGTTTTCAGGTTTTCCAACAATAACAACCGATTTAGCACCATTTAAATAGGTATAGTGATTAGTATTCCAAGAAGGAACCGCATAAATAACGGTGTCATTTGGGTCAACAAGTGTTGCAAAAGCACTAAATAAAATAGGTCTCGCACCACTTGTAACTAAAATATCGTCAGGAGAATACTCTAAATTAGCTCTTGATTTTAATAGTTTAGAAACTTCCTTACGTAATTCAGCTACACCATTCGCAGGTGGGTAATTTGTATTATTATCTTGATATGCTTTAATAATTCCCTGTTTCAATTCGTCAGGAATGGGAAATTCATTTGAATCGAAATCACCAATGGTTAAATTGAATATCTTTTCACCTTGGTCAATCAATGCTCTTACTTCGCCAGCTATTTTAAGGATTTCAGAACCAATTATGTTTTCAGCTAATTGTGATACTTTTGGTTGTGTTAATGTCTGGTTTTCCATATCTTTTTTTACACAAATATACTAATTTGATTGCGTTTAAAGGTAAGAAGTACGTAATTTTAGTTGAATGAATTCGATTCTCTTCAATTAGGTAGTTATGAAGTCTTGTCTAAAAAGAAAAAGTGCGATTAACATTTGTTAATCGCACTTTTTAAATCTGGTAGCGAGACCGAGATTTGAACTCGGGACCTCGGGGTTATGAATCCCGCGCTCTAACCAACTGAGCTATCTCGCCAAAAATTTCGAGTGCAAATATATATATATAAATTTAATTTGCAACAGGATTTTCATTTTATGATCGATCCTCTTCCGATAAAATAGAAGTGTAATGCTTTAATGATCTTAAAATGAGTGAAATCAACAGTGCTGCGAAGATGACATAAATTTGAGTATTTGTCAAACCAAAAGCTTCATTCCTGAAATAATCTCTTAACACATCGACGAAGACGAAAGAAATGATAGTAGCACTGATACCTGAATATTCGCGTCTAAGAATTGTTTTTAATGAGAAAGGAATATCATTTTTCTCATAATTCTTAAAAGAAGGAATAAATGCAGGTACTTTTAATGACCAATTCATATAACTATCTCCAAATTTGCGTTCTAAAAAGCGCTCTTCTGCAAACATGATACGTTCGTAATACAACCAAAATAGTAAACTAACAACAACAAAGAAGTAGATGTTTCCAACATAAAGAACAATACCAATCCACATGAAATAGTTTCCTAGATACAATGGATGACGTAAAGTAGAATAGATACCCGTTGTGTTTAACGCTTCTGCGACTTGTTCTTTCGTATTTCGACCCGAAGTATGTTTGTTACTTGTACCAATTGCAATCGCTCGGATAACTTGTCCTGAGAATGAAATTAAAGCAGAAGTTATTAACAATATCCAACGGAAGTTATCGTTCTCAAAGAAAAGAGAATAGTCAGTAAAATAGATAGCTGGAGCAGATAAAACAAATAGTATCATTGGGATCTGCCCACGATATCTAAATAACTTATTTCCACTTTTTTCAAAAGAATGTATTAATGCCATAAAAAAATAGTATATTCATCAAATTCTTGCGAAAATACATAAAAAGAAATTATAATGACTGATAATGTTAAAATTGAATTAGAGTATCTGTTTAAAACTTCAACTAAATCATTGGAAAAGCTCATTAGCACACCTGGTGGATTAGCCGAATGGTTTGCTGATGATGTAAACGTTATAGATGATATATACACATTTGTTTGGGATCAATCGGAAGAGCAAGCGCGACTTTTGTTCAATAAAAAGAACAATCATATTCGTTGGAGATGGTTGAATCATGAAGAAGAAGACGAAACTAAAGATTGTTATTTTGAATTCTTGTATGAATTAGATCCTTTAACAAAAGATATTGTTTTTAAAGTGAATGCTGTGAGTGATTCAGATGAGGAAGATTTACAAATGCTTTGGGATAATGGAATTAACGAATTAAAACGTGTTCTAGGAGCTTGATTTTTCCTAATTTTATGCCCTCATTCATATAGAAGTATTGAAACGGTTATTTTCTTTCAGTGTTAAATCATTTATAGGGCCTTTTATTGTAACGCTCCTTATTTCCATGTTCATGCTAATCATGCAGTTCTTTTGGAAATATATCGATGATTTAATGGGGAAAGGCTTAGAAATAACAGTTGTTATTAAGCTTATTTTTTATGTCTCTGCTAGTTTATTACCATTAGCACTTCCATTAGCAATGCTACTTTCTTCTATCATGACGATTGGGAATTTAGCGGAGAACAATGAATTGACAGCCTTGAAGTCAAGTGGACTGTCTTTAATGCGAATTCTTAGACCATTGATAGTTTCCTGTCTTTTTATCAGCATATTTACGTTCTATTTTGCCAATTTCATTATACCTGTAGCCAACTACAAATGGCGTGCGTTGATATACGATATTCAGGAAACGAAAATTGCCATGTTGCTAACTCCAGGTTCTTATAGTCATCAAATTGATAAATACATCATCAAGGTGAAGGAATCGAAAAATAATGAGTTTAAAGATGTTACGATTCATGATATGTCCACTCCAGGAGTAATTAAAACTATTAGAGCGGATAAAGGGACGATGTATAAAGCTTCTGTTGGAAATACTATTTTGTTGAAGCTAGAACACGGAAATGCTTTTGAAGAAAAAGATTTAAAGGTGATGTACAATACGGATGGAAAGAATGGTGATGAAGCTTTTCCTCAAAAACGGTATTCTTTCGAATCGGCTATTTTTAAGATCACTATTAACGGTTTTAACATGAAGCGCACTGATGATGAAGTGTTTAAGAATAATTTTGAAATGTATAATGTGTTCCAATTACATCAAGTAGTGGATTCAGTGAATAATAATGCCATTCGATTTAGTAAACAATTCTCCAAATCAACGATTTTAAGTTCGTTTTATAATCAGTATAAAATGAATGATTCTGTTATCAGTACAGTTTTAGATAAAGGTTTGACTCCAAGTAATATCTTACTTGATAATGCTGTTTTATTGAAAAGTCTTCAAAAAGAACAACTTAGATCAGCTTATCAAGATGGAATTAATAATTTACGGGTCAAAAAAGAATCTGTGATTGGACAAAAAACGTTTTTAGAAACATTTATTCGAAATTTAAATGCGTATTATATTGAATTTCATCGAAAGTTTGCACTGACAGTTTCCATTATCGTACTGTTTTTCATTGGTGCACCTTTAGGAGCAATCGTTCGTAAAGGTGGATTTGGAGCGCCAGTTGTTATTGCTGCGGTGCTGTTTATGATTTACTTTGTACTGATCAGTGTAGGTGAAAGTTTAGCTGCTCAAAATGTTACTTCTCCTGCTTTTGGCATGTGGATTTCTACCTTTATAATGCTTCCATTTGCTTTTGTTTTAATGTATTGTGCTTCGAATGATTTACCAGTTACCTCTTGGTCAACCTATAAACGACTGTTTAAACGTAAGAGAAAATGAAGATTTTACACATTAGTTTAAAACCTGCCTACCCGATGGTAGATGGCGGCTGTGTAGCAATTGACAATTTCATGAACTTACTTTCGGATACATATGAGAAAGTTGATCACATCTGTATTTCAACACCAAAACATCCTTTTGATTTAAATACATATTTTAAAAATTCGCCTAAAAACATCCATTTTATTCGAAATTTTTTCGTGAATACAAACATACATCCATTGAAATTGATTCGTTCTCTTTTTACGGATAAATCCTATCAAGTGGAACGATTTTATTCAGCTGAAATGGATAACTATCTCCGAGAAAATACGGCAAAATATGATGTGGTTTTTTTAGAAAGTATTTTCTTATTACCTTATTTAGATAGTTTAAATCAGGTGAAAAAAGTAATCGTTCGTACGCATAATGTCGAACATCTTCTTTGGAAAACAAAAAGTACAGCTACTAGTAATATCCTAAAAAAGAAACTGCATCTCCATTTCAGTCGTCAACTGGAAAAATTTGAATTAGAGCAATTGAGTAGAGTAGCAGGTATTCTTCATATTTCCGAAAACGACAACTCGTTTTTTAAACAGCAACTGCCTGATATTCCACAAATTACCTTATCTTTATGTATAAATAATAAAGAGATAATTGTTCCCAAATCGTTTGACTTTAGTGAATTAAAATTTGGATTTTTTGGTGCTTATAACTGGCAACCCAATTTGGATGCAGTACAGAATTTACATGATACGCTTTTTCCTGAAATTCATCACAAATGGCAAAATTCAACGCTTTTTATTGCTGGTTACGGAATGGAAAAAATGTATGTTCGCTCCCAAAATGTAATAAATTTAGGAACAATAGATACTATAAAAGATTTTTATAATTCCGTCGATATCTTGTTGGCTCCTTTAAGTTCAGGTTCAGGATTAAAAATAAAAATGGTAGAAGCGATAACTGAAGGAAAAATTGTCATCGGTTCAGCTATTGCTTTTGAAGGTCTTGACTTTTTACCGCACAAACGCGTTGCAAATTCAACGACTGAATATCTTCAACAGATAGAAGAGGTGGTCAATAATCCGCTTACTCAACAAGAAGTCGTGGCGCAACAAGAAGCAATTAGTACTTCCTTCGGAAAAGAAATATCCATTTTAAAACTACGTGATTTTGTCGGCTAAAAAGAAACTGGTTTACTTCACTTCAAGATTTCCATTTCCCTTAACAAAAGGAGATCGGCTTCGAGCGTATTACCAAATTCGGGAGTTGAGTAAAACCTATGATATCTATTTAATTTGCACCAATGAAACTAAAGTATCTGAACGGGAGAAAGAGGAATTAAGCAGTTTTTGTAAGGAAATTCATGTCTTCAAATTAAAACGTTGGAAAATATACGCTTCATTAGCGGTGAATGTACTCTCTTCGAATCCTTTTCAAGTGGCATATTTTCACCAGTTAGCGATTCAACGAAAAGTCGATCAGTTATTAGCAGAAATTCAACCAGATCATATTCTTGCGCAGTTGCTAAGAAGTAGTGAATATGTCAAGAATTACCATCAGTGCTCAAAGACGATTGACTATATGGATGCTTTGTCAAAAGGAATGGAAAGACGTTATGAGACGGGGAATCCTATCTATCGCTTTCTGTTTAAGATGGAATTCAAACGGTTAAAAGAATACGAGCGAAAAATATTTGATTACTTTGAAAATCAAATCATTATAACGAAACAAGACAAAGGATTCATCTTTCATCCAGATTATAGGAAGATAGAAGTGATCCCAAATGGAATTGATATTTCCTTTTTTGAAAGTCAGAATGTGCCGAAAACGAATGATATTGTTTTTATTGGAAATTTGAGTTACGAGCCAAATATTCAAGCGACAGAATTTTTATATAAACACGTTCATAAAGCGTATCCGAATTTAAAAATTCAAATTTCAGGAGCCAATCCAGAGAAAAGAGTTTCAAAGTTGGCAGAGGAGAATTTCAAGATAACTGGTTTTGTGGAAGACATTCGACAAGCATATAGTAGTGGGAAAATTTTTGTCGCACCGATGTTTATTGGAACAGGACTTCAAAACAAACTTTTAGAAGCCATGGCGCAAGGTATTCCTTGTGTTACTACTAGTTTGGTCAATAATGCGCTAGGAGCGAAGGTAGGCGAAGAGATTTTGGTGGCTGATTCTGAACGTGAATTCATGATTGCTATTCCTAATTTATTATCGGATGAAGTACTTTATCAAAAGTTGCAATCCAATGCGAAACGATTTGTACATGAGAAATACTCGTGGAATTCTATCAATGAAAAATTAATAGATGTGATAGAATCTAAGAAAATCGATAATCTGAAGTGAAATATAGATTCACAATCTTAAACCACCTTCTTTCATAGAGTAAGGGCTAATCCAAACTTTTTCAATACCTAATTTTCGAAGAATCCATTTTACCTTAACGGCCGTAATTGGCCCCATTAATTTACGAATGGGAATGATGTTTGGATGTTCGTCTCGTTGACAAGCAGTGGAAGCTATCAGCCAATCTAGAACTTGGTGAAGTTCATGAATATCGAACAAATAACTCTCTCGTTTATGATCAAAATCTTTCAAATGAATCATCTCATAAAAGGTTTCAAAAACGCCTGATGCGCCAATTAAATTTTTGGTTTTGAATGCATCAAGTTTATTTCCAACAATATTCTCCAACCACTGCTCGATATTTTGAATATCCTCTTGACTCAATGGGTCTTGTGTTTTTATTTCTTGATAAACTCTTGATATTCCAATGTTTAAGCTAATTTCATTTTGTACGCCTTGTAAATCTACAAGAATAAATTCGGTGCTTCCACCTCCAATATCCATGATTACCGTAGGTTGTTGAAATTGGTGTGTCCATAAAACGCCGTAATAGACCAATTCAGCTTCTTTATCACCTGAAATAATCGACACATCAATATGGATGGTTTGTTTTACTTTTTCAAGAAAAATAGCCGAATTTGTAGCGTCTCGTATGGCAGAAGTTCCTAACGCCGTAATCGATTCAACATGAAAGTGATCACATTGTTGTTTGAATTTTTTCAATGCACTTAAGGCACGCATTTGTGCTTCAATCGTCAACTGATTTTTATTGATACCACCCAAACCTATCGCAACTGCCACTTTATCCGTGTAAAGTGTTTCAAAGTCCTGCTCTGAAACATCAGCAATTATTAAGTTGAATGTATTCGTACCTAAGTCTATTACTGCTTTTCTCATTGAGAATCGGGTTTATTTCTTAAAGAAATCTTTCAAATGTAAACGATGACCAAAACGTAAAATACCACGTTTATAAAGGTTTCCTGCTATACTTAAGCCAATTATTATCGAAAGCAAAAGAATACCAATACTTAAAAATAATTGATAGATTTCATTGCTTGCATAACCTTGTGAAATTTTCACCATACAAACAACGGGTGCTGTGAATGGAATATAGGATAACCATTGAACAATCGAACTATCAGGAGAGATAGCGGTAAAATAACCCGATAGAAAAGCAATAAATAAAATGGCAATAATAAGAATCACATATTGTTGACCGTCGCTTTCAGTACCCATCATGGCACCTAAGCCAGCGAAGAAAGTTCCGTAGAATAAATAACCGAGGATTAAAAATAAGCTAAAATAGAATAACATCACCGAGAAATTAATCCGCTGAAAGATGAGTTCTACAAATTGATTGTATTCCAATATGTTCGTATAGCCAAAAACATCTTTTATACCTGAATTAGTACCTAAATTACCAGATAGCGCCTGGTCGTTGACCGTTTGGAAAAACTGTTCTCTAAAAATAAACATACCGACACCAATTAAGGTAATCCAAATCGTCAGTTGAATTAGAGCAGCCATACCAATTCCTACAATTTTACCAAACATCAATTGCTTAGGTTGAACTGCTCCCAGAAGAACTTCAACAATTCGATTTGATTTCTCAACGGTAATCGAACGTAAAATCGTCATTCCGAAGACAAAGATGAAGAATAGAATAATACTTCCAAAAACCCAACCGACCCAGCTATTGATGTCTGATTTTTGGTTCTTAGGATCTAAAACATTTCGAAAACTTAGATTAATCGGTTGTTTTATTTCTCTAAATTTCTGTAAGGAAATATCGGTCAATTCATCCACGTAGACTTCTTCCAATCGCTTCTCAACCAGATAGTGTAATTTTGTTTGAATCTTCAAAGAGGGTTTTTCCTTGTAAAAGAAAAAAGCAGTTTTGTTGGATAATACTTTCTCGTTTATTTCTAAAAAGCCATCGTATGATTGGTAACGCTTACCTTTAACAAAATCATTGGTTTCTAAATAGTTATTTAAAAAATCAAATTCAAATTGGTCAGAAGAAGAAACTACAATTCGATTTTCCATGACCATCGCTGGGTCAGCAACTAATATTTTCCACTTAGTTTTTTGACTTTCTCCAAAATGGAAGAGTAAGAAAATCAATAGCATTAAAAAAATGGGTCCTAAAATGGCCAATCCCCAAAAGGAAGAAGTTCTCAAACGTTCTTTAATCTCGCGTTTTATGATGATCCACGTATTTCTCATTTCTCTGCTACTTCTTGAATGAATATTTCTTGCATTGACGTTAATACTTTCCATGCAGCTTCGATTTCCACTTCATCGATGACGGTTTTTAGTAAGTCTTTAAAGGTCGATTCGTTTCGCATTTTAACGTAAGCAATAAATGTTTCGGGTGCTACTTCTTCTTTTCCAACGAGTTCAAAACCAATCCATAATGCATTCACAAAAGCAATCATGCTTCCTTTAAAACGAACGGCATAGATATTTTCTCCCCGTTCTGTACGAATAGCGTTGATATTTCCCTCAAGAACTTTTCGTGATTGATTGATTAAAACCACATTATCGCACAATTCCTCGACACTCTTCATATTGTGACTAGAAATTAGAATTGTCTTTCCTTTGTCACGCATGGTTTTTATCTCATTCTGAATCAACTCAATATTGACAGGGTCAAATCCGCTGAAGGGTTCATCTAATATCAATACTTCTGGTTGATGAATAACGGTACAGATAAATTGTACTTTTTGCGCCATTCCTTTGGAAAGTTCCTCAATACGTTTGTTTTTCCATGTTTCAATGCCAAATTTCTCCGCCCAAAAGTTATAGTTAAGCGTGATGTCTGCTTTTGACATTCCTCGAAGTTGTGCAATGAGTTGAATATTTTCCCAAACAGACATTGATTTGTATAAACCGCGTTCTTCAGGAAGATAGCCGATATGTTGTAAGTGTTTTTGATTCAGCAGTTGACCGTCAAATAAAATGGCTCCTTTATCTGGAAAAAGAATACGGTTCATCATTCGGATGATAGTCGTTTTTCCTGCACCATTCGGTCCAAGCAAGCCTAGTATTTTTCCTTTTTCCAAAGAAAAACTTACGTCATCAACCGCTAGTTTATGTCTAAAAGACTTAGAAATACCTTCTAATTTAATCATATTTTACTTGCATTGTTTAACTTGTATTGCTTCATCCAATCCCGAAACGCGTTAGCAGCCAAGATAGTTAAAAGTAAATATAAAATAGCAGACTGATAGAGTTTTACTTCAAAATAGATATAAACACAAATCGCATCAACAATGAGTAGATAAATCCAGGATTCCATCATTTTTTGAGTAATCATATACGATGCAATCAAGCAAAAGACAAAGTTAATAGCGTCAAAGTAAGGCATCCGCTGACCAGTATAAGTTTTTGCTAAGTATGCCAATCCCAAGGCTAAAGCGAAACCAATGATAATAATGGGAATGTTTTTCCAGCCAATAAAATGAAATTGGACAGATTGTGCTTCTTTTTTCCATTCCATCCATCCATAAATAGCCATTAGAACATAGAGGAATTGCAACAATGCAAAAAAGTAGAGTTGGACATTGAAATTGATGTACACGTAAATCAATGCACTGACAATAGCAAACGTCCAGCAAATCAATTTATTCCGACCTGCAAGAAATGTGTAGAGTAATCCAGTAATTACGGCGAAAAATTCTAATACAATGTCGAGTGATATTTGCAAAATGAATTATTTGTTACAAATAAAGCTAAATTCTTGGTCTGTTCAAAACAAGTATATCAATTACCATAAAAATGGAATAACTGCTTTTCTCTTTTTTGGGTAATCTTCAAAATGACTCAAATACCATTTATGGTGAGAGATCGCCCGAGGAACTAAGTTTGCAAAAGTCCAAACAAAGAATGCCAATCCTGGTAAACTCCATGTTAAAATAGCAAATCCTAACCATTCAACGACTTCACCAAATAAGTTTGGGCAGCTGATATAGTTGAATAAACCACCTTTTGGAATTTTGTAACTCGTTTCGTTAGGTTTTCGCAAGCCGATAAGTACCGCATCACCGTATTTATTGATAGCTGCTCCAGCAATGAAGATCATTGCACCAATAATAAACTGAGGAGAAGTCAACCAGTCATTTGTATAAACTTTGAAATTCCCTAGGAAATAGCCAAATAGAAAACCGTTACTTAGGTTAAATCCAAGTCCCATCACGACAATTGTCAATGGCATTTTCTTTCCTTTTGTTTTGATTCTCAGAGGAAAAATAACACTTCTATTAATGTAATGAAGGCTAATTATACCAATAATAATCATGTTGACGATAGACTGTTCGTTTTCGCCGGTTAAGATGAAATAAAAGAGTACAACCAACAAGAAAAACTCCATGAGAAACCAACCTATTTTATTGTCAATCAAAGGACCCCAAGTCGTTGTTGTATGCCTACCGTAAGGAGCTGTTATAAATAATAGAGAGATAAAAATAACCGCAGCGATAGCGATCCAAACCCATGTGAAAATAGTATATTCTTCAAATGTCATAGTTAGATTTTTTGTTGTTTTTTAAACCAATTAATAGTGTCGTTTAATGTTTCTTCGAGTGTTCGAGTAGTGTATCCTAATTCTTGCTGTGCTTTTGTAGAAAGCGTCTCTTTATTTCCATCTTTTAAAATGTCGATATATAATTTATCGTAAAGTGGCGGTTTTTTCGTTAGGTAAGAAAATGTTTTCACAAAAGGCAAACCTGCATAAGCGACTGACAAAGGAAAAACAGCTAATCGTTTTTTGACGTCTTTTACTTTAAATACGTAATCTGAAAGTTCTTTAATCGTGTGATAGCGTCCACCTAAAATGTAGGTTTCACCCGAACGACCATTTTCCAAAGCAGCAATTGTACCATCTGCAATATCTCTCACGTCAACGAAATCAAATCCTCCTTTTATGACTGCAGGAATTTTTCCTTTATACATATCAATGATAGCTTTTCCAAGTTTCGATGGTTTATAGTCAAAAGGGCCGACAACTGAAGTAGGGCAAACGACAACTACATCTTGTCCATTTTTCGCCGCATCTTGTGCTAGTAAATGCGCATCACGTTTCGTTTGGTCGTAAAACACAGAATTATTCGAAACAAAAGGTCGGGTTTCATCTAAGGCTTTATCGTAAGGCTTTTGACTGAATACATGTATAGAACTGACGTAAATTAATTTGAGTGTTTTTACCTCTTTGGCAATTTCAAGAATGTTCTGAGTTCCTACCACGTTGACATCGTAGGTTTTCTGTTCAAACTTATAACTCAACTCAATCATACTTGCTGCATGGATAACAGTATCACATTCCGTCATGAATTTTTTCAATGAAGCACGATCCAATACGTCTCCTTTGACCATTGTAATTGGCAGTCCTTCCAGAGCAGTTATATCATTTCGAACGAAAGCTACAACTTCATATCCTTTGTCAATTAATGTTCGGCAAATTGTAGCGCCTACATGACCTGCAGCACCTGTTATTCCAACTTTCATGGTGCAAACCTAATCTATTATTCCATTCATATAATAAAATGAATGTTGTTTTTTGTAACAATTGGATGTTATAAAAATAAAATAGGGGAAGAAAACAGAATGAGAACGATTGTATTGCGTGAAAAAGACGCTAATATTATCGAGCGATTGTATCGCGTGAAACAAGCAATAGATTTTTAACGTGTGCTCTCATTCTGTGTTATTTGTGCTCTGTGCTATCGGTGAAAAATTACGTTGGTTATTATATTTATTTCCTCTCATTAGCCCTTCCGATTGTTTGGAACGGGCTCTCCAAAGGGGAAGAAAAAGCATTACTTTTGAAGACCAAACGGCAGTGCAGGGAAAAGGAGGAGGCTTTTCAAAACCAAACAATAGTGCAAGAAAAAAGGGTGAAAAACCTTTTCACCCTTTTTTCTAAATTTTTTTTCTCGCTCTGTTCTTTCCTTTCGAATTAAAATCCATTCACTCCATTTACAGTCGTGTATTTTAAGATGTTTTTCTTGTCTGGGTGAATGATGGCAAACGCTTCTTGTACAGCAATTGTTCCTTCGTGGAAACCACAAAGTATTAATTTTAATTTGCCTGGATAAGTATTGATATCTCCAATAGCGAAAATTCCTTTGATATTAGTAGAGTAGTCACGAGTGTCTACCTTAATGGCACCTTTCTCTAACTCTAAGCCCCAGTTTGCGATTGGTCCTAAAGCTGGTTTTAAACCAAAAAGAGGAATGAAATAGTCCGTTTCCTTTTTAAAATCACCGTCTTTTTGATGCGTAATAACAACATTTTCTAGTTTTCCATTACCTTCTAAACCAACAACTTCAGCTTCGGTAATTAAATTTATTTTTCCAGCTTCAGCCAAATCAATCACTTTTTGAACCGAATCCAAATGACCTCTAAAAGAAGCACTTCGATGAACTAAGGAGACTTCTGATGCAATTTTCTTTTCTGCTAAATAAATCGCCCAATCCAATGCTGAATCGCCACCTCCAGCTAAAACGCAACGTTTTCCTCTGTATTTCTCCGGGTCTTTGATAATGTAATCGACACCACTTTCTTCGAAATCTGTAATCGTACTAATTGGCGGTTTGCGTGGTTCGAAAACGCCCAAACCGCCTGCAATCATTACAATTGGAGCGTGATGTTTGGTACCTTTTACTGTTGTGACAATAAAACTACCGTCTTCCTGTTTATCGATGGTCTCAGCTGCTTCTCCAAGTGTAAAACCTGGTTTAAACGGAGCGGCTTGTTCCATTAAATTATCGACTAATTCTCCCGCTAAAACGGAAGGATAACCTGGAATATCATATATCGGTTTTTTAGGATAAATTTCAGTGCATTGTCCACCGGGTTGTGGTAAAGAGTCAATTAGATGACAATGTAATTTTAAAAGTCCTGCTTCAAAAACGGTGAAAAGTCCAACAGGACCAGCTCCTATGATGATAATATCTGTTTCTATCATGTTTGAAAAGTATGTTTCAATTTCTTTTTACAAATTTAATGAAGTATTGGGATTTTTGATAATTATTATTTGGAATTCTTCTAAATAATAAAAAATACCGCTTTTATAGGGAGGATAAAACAGCTTTTAATTCGTCTGTTGTAATAAAGTCAATGCCTTTGTCATTCAATTGTTGCGCAACCTCTATATCGTTCACTGTCCATGCCGAAGCTGTCATGTTTAGCCGTTTTAATTGAAAGAGTAGAGAAGTATCTTCAAAATAGCGTTCATAGTATGCGTCCATCCCAAAGATAGATTGGTCGAAGAGTTTTTTAGGCATACAATCATCGTTTAAATAAGAACACGGAAAATCACTTATTCCAATAAGATACTTAAGAATAGAAAAATCAAAACTAATGAAATGTATATTTGTAGAAATTCCCTTTAACTGCGTAACAACTGCCTGAGCAAATGTTTGTTTTTGATTAGCAGAAAGCTGATTTTCTTTCAGTTCAATTCAGAGTAGATGCGAATTATTCCAATTTTGAATGAAGTCCTTTAAAAGTGGAATTTTCTCTCCATTTGAAAGAGAAAAATCGTTTAGTTCTTCGTAATTTAATGAATTGATACACGTGCCGTTGATTTCGTCATCATGAAAAATAATGCATTTTTCATCTTTGGTGAACTGAATATCCATCTCAATTCCAGCAATCGGTAACTCTTGTGCTTTAAAGAAAGCAGCCACCGAATTTTGTGGAAGATGAAAGTCTTTCCATGCACCACGATGAGCAATGATTTTCTGAGGATCAATCATTCTATTGAAAATAGATTATTCCTCTAAACCTTACCATGAAGTTCTTTACTTCTATAGGTTATTTGCGAAATAGCCATTGTCAACGCACCAATAACTAATAAAGAAGCAGCGAATAGAAGCAATTGATTGATGTACGGAATTACCGTATAAGAAAAAGCGGCAAAACCTTGTATTCCTAAAAATAATTCATTTAGAATGACACCAATTAAAAAGATAAAAGCACCTAATTTCTCATATCTACCAGGCATCATGAATTTATTGTAGAAGAAGAATCCTAAGATAAATAATGTATAACCACCTAACAGTATTAAATGAAGATAGGCAATGATAATAGGTCTAAATCCAAACACTATTTGGCTTAATGAAGGAATAATTGAAAACGTTTGAAGAGTGAATTTTAAGGTAATCGCAATAATTGCTGAATAAAAGAAGATACGAATCCACTTAGGTTCTATGTGTGTAATTTTCATTTTAGTGAAGCATTTACGAATGAAAGCAATCCAAGTAGCAAATTCCACGAAAATAGCCACAACCGCTATAACATACAGCCACGTCGGTAATCCTGCCCACAAAATAGATAGAAGATAGGTTGGAATTACGCAAATAGCAAAAAGCTTGAGGTATCTACTTAAGGAAGGTAAATCAGGTAACATCGTAACCACTAAAGCCATCATTCCGAAGAAGAACCAGCCGTTGTATTGGAAATGTAAATAATAATAAAGGCTTGCCACCGTATAATTGTGATGTAGACTTTTTGTGATCATTACATACGCTAATAGAATTGGGCCGGCAGAAGATAAAATATTTAAAAGTAGTCCAATTATTGCCCATCTTCTAAAACGTATTTTCTTGGCATATTTATTCACGTCTTTCACATAGAATATGGTGTAAAAAACGACAAAAACCATTGATAGCGTGGATAATATAATGGAATATTTACCATAACCTTGTATGGTAAAGGCTATGAGCATTCCTAAAGCAATAAACCAATTGATACCAATTAGTATGGGGTATTTTTTCTTTTTTTCAAGCGGTAAAAAAGGCCACAAAATAAAGGCTAAACCTGTAAATAAAACGTGACTAACCCATCCCGTAAAAGCAAAGTGAGAGTGGGCGTGAAGTAAGTTTTTTTGCTCTAAGAATGGGAGATTAAACAAAATTTTATACCGCATTGTAAAACCGTATAAGGCCACAATTGTCAAACTAACTAATCCCCAAATAAACCAATTTCTTAAAACACGCGATTTAGTTGTGCTCATTATAGGTGCTTCCATATCTTTAATAAAATAATTTACGATTAATAATAGCTACTTTTCCATCCCCACTCATCTTTTTCAAGGTTCGAATAACTGTTTCCACTCGTAGTCCTGTGTAGTTAGCGATTTGTTGTCGTGTTTGAGAAACTTCCTCTCTGTCTTTATGTTCTGTTTTAGGATAATATATATCTAAAAAGCGCAGAATTTTTTCTTCAGGGTTGGGACTTACCCATATTCTAGCATGTGAAGCGTTGTTGTAAATACGTTCCGCAAAAGTGGTGAGTAAAGATTCCGACATCTCTGGATAGTCTCTGAAGATGTTGAAGAGTTTGTTTTTTGTAATCTTTACGATGACACTATCGGTCGTTGCTCGAGCGGTGTTTGGATATACTTTTTCAATTAATAAGGAAGGTTCACCAAAACTTTTTCCGGTTGCAAATGTTCCTTGTATTAATTCTTTTCCTTCCGTATTAGAACAGTATAGCATGACTTCACCTTCTATTACTTGATGATAAAAACGTGGTATCGCTCCTTCTTCAAAGATTAACTCATCCTTAGTCACTTTTTTAGCGACACCTCCATAAGCTCTTAGAATGTTGTAATCTATTTGCATAATCTTAAAAGAAACAAATACGAACGCCTTTCATTTTTTTTCGATAGTTCTTAAATTAATAAAAGCTAAATTTGGGGTAAAAATACATAATATATACTGATTAACGTGGACTTTGAATAAAAAAGCTTGATTTTTCAACTCTTTGTTGTTGTCCCTTTTTATTAACTTTTTACCTTTTAAATTTCCTAAAGTATTTGTAGGATAAATAGAAAATTTTATACATTTATCCTGATTGAAAAATGAAATTGTGAATCGATTTTTTTTAATAAAAATGACTAGCACGATTAATAGTTTAGCTAATTAAATGAAAAATGGATAAGAATCAACTACAACTTACTTTACAACCCAAATGGAAACACCCAATTGTTTTGGCAACGCTTTTTTTTATCGTGAATTTGCTTTTAAGAGCTATTCAACTCACTAAAAACCCATTAAGTGGCGATGAGCCTTTTACGTTGTATCACGGGCAAATGCAGCCAAGTATGATTGTTTCCGAGCTGTTGAAAGGAAATAATCCACCTCTTTTTGAATTGCTATTGCATTATTGGATCGGTTGGAAAGATATTTCGCTCCAATGGATTCGTATTTTGCCGTTGATTTTTAGTGCATTGACTGCTTTTTTCTTATTCTTATTAGCGAACAACATCAAGAAAGGATATTTTCCACTAATCGTCAGTCTTATTTATACTTTCTCTGTTTATCATTTACAATTTGGACAGGAAGTTAGAGTGTATAGTTTGTTTGGCTGTCTGGCAGTGATTTCCATGTGGGTTTTTCTGAAAGTTTGGCGAGATCAAGCAACGTTAAAATGGTGGATTCTTTTGGTTATTGTGAATTCATGTCTGATTTATGCGCATTATTTCGGTTTTTTTCTGTTACTCATTCAAACCATTTTGATTTTCTCGGATGCATCGCTTTTGAAAAAGAGCATCAAAAAGTATGTGGTATATGTCATCGCCATAATTCTTCTTTATATTCCCTTAATTCCAATTATTCTACAACATTTTGTTTTTAATGAAAATGGTTCAAATACATGGTTAGCGCCTGCAAGTTCGGTGGAAGATTTATACAATATGCTGTGGAAATTTTCCAATAAACCTGTAGTAACTGTACTAGGAATTGCTATTTTACTTTCTGCCGTGGTGAAATATATTTTGTCAAAAGATAAAAAGCTGAACGTTGAAGTAAAATTGCTATTGGTTTGGTTTATAGTGTCTTTCTTTGGAATGTTTATCATTTCATTTAAAATTCCGATGTATCTCGATCGCTATTTGATTTATGGCTCTTTTTCGTATATTTTACTCTTGGTGTATGCGCTTTGGTATTTGTTTCCAACTGCAAAAGGGCAATTGATTACTTCGGCAGTTTTGGTAGTTCTATTCGGTGCTACTTTTTCACTTCATTCTCCTACCAAACGCAACGCTCCCTTGATTTCAGGAGAAATTGCAAAGGCTAAGAAAAATGGTTATTCTGTTATTCTATGTCCGAAGGAATACGTCACTAATTTCGTCTATTACTACAATTCGGATTATTTTAAATTGATTGATACAGAGCCGTCCTGCAAACGAATGATGGAAAAACTAGCTAACGAAAATATCTATGCCGTTTGGAATATCGAAGAAGTCGAAAAGAAAGGAAATAAATGGCTTTTTGTCGATGTCGCTGCTAGTTTGACGTTGCCAAATAATGGGATTTTCGATTATTTACAAGCGCATTATACGTTAGTGAAAGAAGAGCTATTGGATGAAGTGACGAAGGCGTACTATTTTGAATGACGCTTTTGCCGTTTAACTAATTGTGAGAAATTTTATTCATTTTAATTTTCGATTTTTTGATTATTTTGATAGTTTAGCTAACTGAATTATTTAAAGATTGGTTTCTCTCCTTACTTTTTTTGTCCGTCAAAAAAAGTAAGCAAAAAAACTCGTCGCTTCATTTTATTCGTTTAAAAACGTTCTAAAAGTTGACCTTTTCGGCGATTTCCTTGTTCCACTGCGGAACTTCCTCAAGGTGCCCACCTTTTACTGCTGTTTTTTGCACTCTAAAAATAGGCGACATCCTAATCGGTCGTTGTGATAGAGATTACAATTATAAGGTCATTATTAACAAACTATCTGACAAATACTTTTAATATTCACCTCCAAAATATTGCTATATTTGTTATCACAGAACGCCTAATATTTCATATTTTTAAAACATGCGCATTTTACATACTGCCGATTGGCATTTGGGAAAGAAATTAGAGTTCTTCAATCGTTTGGAGGAGCAACAAGAAGTACTTGCTGAAATCTGTACTATTGCTATTGAACAAGCGGTTGATATGGTCATTGTTGCAGGTGATTTATTTGACAATGCAAATCCATCCAACGAAGCGACAGAATTGCTATATAAAACACTCAAAAAACTAGCGAAAAATGGACAAGTTCCAGTGATTGCTATAGCGGGAAATCACGATTCACCGAGTCGGGTGAATGTGGCCGATGTATTGGCGCGAGAAAGTGGAATTCTATTCATCGGTTATCCAACGGATGTGGTACCTAATTTTGAGTTGGAAGATGGTTTTAAAGTTCAACATTCGGAAATAGGTTTTATCGAAATTCAACTCCCACAGTTTGATTTCCCCATTCGTGTACTACATACCGCTTTTGCGAATGAAGTGCGTTTGAAGGAGTTTTTCGGTGAAGATAAACAACAGTCGTTACAGGAAAGTTTAAGCGATAAATGGAAGTATTTAGCTGAGAACCATTGTGATGAAAAAGGGGTCAATATCTTGACGACACATTTGTACATGCTGAAGCGTGGAGGAGCCGTTTTGGAAGAACCAGACGGCGAGCGACCTTTGAATATTGGAACGGCTGATTTAATTTATTCCGATGCGATTCCTTCCCAAATACAATACGCTGCTTTGGGACATTTACACCGCTATCAAAATGTGGGAAGTGCTCAACCCGTGATTTATTGTGGTTCCCCGTTAGCGTATTCTTTTTCGGAAGCAGGACAGCAAAAGTACGTTTCGATTATTGATATGGAACCAGGAGAACAGCCCGAGATTACCCCAATTCCGTTACATTCAGGACGATCGTTAGAACGTAAAATATTTACAAATGTAGACGATGCAACGAATTGGTTAACAGATAATCAGAATTGCTTAGTGGAATTAACACTTGAAGTGGATAATTACCTAAAATCAGAAGAACGTAAACAAATCTACCAAGCGCATGATGGTATTATTTACTTGATTCCAAGAGTAAAGAATTTAACGCAAAATGAAGGTGTTAATAAGACAATTGATCTCAGTCAAAACATGGATGATTTATTTAAAGATTACTTTAAATCAAAAAACGATGGACTGGAACCGAATGATGAAATAATGGGATTGTTCAAAGAAATTTCAAACTAACGCAGATTTAAAAATACATGATACCACAAAAGCTAACCATCGAAGGATTATACTCGTATCAAGAACGGCAAACGATTGACTTCACAGATTTGATGAGCGCAGGTTTGTTCGGTATTTTTGGTGCTACTGGTTCGGGTAAATCGTCTATTTTAGAAGCAATTACATTTGCGTTGTATGGAAAAACAGAGCGATTGAGTTTAGCAGATAATCGCAATTATAATATGCTCAATCTAAAGTCCGATAGAATGTATATCGAATTTGATTTTTACAATTATGACAATCAACAGTATCGTGCTGTTCGTGAACTGAAGCGTAATTCTAAGAAATTTGAAACGGTGAATATTCCAAGCAACCATGTTGTTTTTTATAAGATTGAAAATGATGTGATGACACCTTTGGAAAATGTCGATGCGGAACAGCTAATCGGATTGTCATACGCTAACTTTAAACGTACGATTATCATTCCGCAAGGGCAATTCAAGGAATTTCTAGAACTAAAACCGACTGCAAGAACGGAAATGTTAAAAGAGATTTTCAATCTCCACCGATTTGATTTACAGGATCGAGTTGCTCGACTGATTAATGAAAATAAATCCAAATCAGACCATCTAGAAGGGCAATTAGCGGGGCATGAAGACATTTCCGAAGAGAAGATTACAATTGTTACGACACAGCTGACAGATGAAAAGATGGTGCTCGAACAGCTTCAAAATTCGCATAAAGCTTTAGATGAGAAATACCAACGTGCGAAACAGTTAATGTCTGAATTCGTGTTGCTTAACACTAAGAAAGAAAATTTTAATGCGCTAATTAAACAACAATCTGAGATTCAGCAATTAGAACTAAAAGTTACCGAATTTGAACGTGTTAAAAATTACTTTGAAGGATTATTTCGTGAATTAGATAAAAATACGAATGAATTAAAAATGAAAACGGCTGAACAATCGCTTTTAGTCGAAGCGTATAAGAAGTTAGAAAAAAATCAAAAAGAACTTGAAAAGCAGCTGAAAGCAGTTGTTGCTTATCATGATTCTTTACCTCAAAAGCGATTGGCTGAAAATGATTTAGAATTGATTGCTGCTATTTGTTCGTTGAATTCTGAGGTCGAAGCGTTAAAATCAAGGAAGGCAAAAGGGAAGGAGAAGGTAGAAGAAGTAACTGATAAAACGACTAAAATCACCGCTAAAATTAAGCAAGGAGAGGAAGAATTAGGACAACTTAAAACTCAAAAAGTAGCAGTTGAAATGATGCTGCAAATTGATGCGTGGTATGTGAAGTCAGAAGGTTTGCTGGAGACAATCAAAAATCAAAATGAGAAGGTTGACAAAGTTAAAGTAGAAATTAAATCAATCACAGATGAACTAATTGATAAACAAATTGATATAAATACTTTTAGTGATCTATTTAAAGTGAAATTTAGCAATTTTGAATCTCAAAAAGAGCAATTAGAAAAACAAAAATCAGCATTAGAAGTACATCAAAAATTAACGGATTACGCCCACGAATTACATGATGGAGCGTCCTGTCCATTGTGCGGTTCTTTGGAACATCCACATCCGATTGAGCAAACAGATGTTTCGGAAGAATTGAAACAAGTTTCTGTCGCTATTCAAGCAATTGAAGCCCAGAAATCAGCATTGCAGAAAGAACAATCAGAAATAGAAAGACTGATTGATCATTATGGAATATTAGAGAAAAGCATTTTAGAAGAACAAGCGCAATTGACGATTTTAAATGAAAAATGGATACTTCATCAAGCTGAGTTTGTTTGGAAAGAGTTCGACAAACAAGACAAAACTTCCTTTCTAGTCTCCAAGAAACGTTCTTTTGAAACGATTCAACAAATAGAAGTCAAAGAAAAAGAGATGGCTGAATGGCGAAAATCGTTGGAAGCAGAGCAAGCGAATTTGGTGAAGTACAAAGGATTGATGGATGTAATTAATTTACTGGAAAACACGCATATAACTAATATTCTATCTAATAAAGAAAAGATTAAAACGCTGAATTTTACTGATTATGAAAAGATTAGTAATAATGAAATTAAGCAGCAATACGAGGAATTGAAGTTGAAAAACGATAAAAACGAACAGCAATTTAAAGAATTAACAAAATCTCATCAAGAAATTAATATTCAACTTTCGGGACAAAAAGCGACTTTGGCTGGATTCGAAAAAAGAATAGGTGAGTTGACGAGTGAAATTGAAATTATCGATCAGAAAATCACTGAAAACATCGTTAAAGCCAAGGTGGAGAATGTGGAAACTGCTCGACAAATTCTAGCACAAGAAATCGATGTCAAACGAGAAAATGATAAAATAAGCAATTTTAATATTGAATTTGAGACCTTGAAAAATAGTATCAAGGAATCAGAAGAAAAGCTAAAAGCCGTTTCCTTTGACATGGAGCAATTCCGATTAGAAGAAGAGAAGTGGAAACAATTATTTGGACTCGTTGAAGAGAAAAGTGCTCAATTTATCCGTTTACAAGCCGATTTGGAACGTTTGAAACAAGCGTTTGAAAGCAAGAAAACACTGTTAGTCGAAAAAGCGCTAATAGAGAAACGAGCAGATAATTTAAAAATCATGGCAAGCCTCTTTTATCGAGCTGGCTTTGTACAATATGCTTCATCCGTATTTCTCCGACAATTGTGTGATATCGCCAATGTGCGTTTTCACCGTTTGACACGCAATCAACTGAGCTTACAAATGAATGAAGACAACGAGTTTGAAGTCATCGATTATTTGAACGAAGGAAGAACCAGAAGTGTCAAGACGCTTTCGGGAGGACAATCCTTTCAAGTCTCTTTATCACTCGCATTGGCGTTAGCAGAAAGTGTACAATCTAACGCCAAGTCAGACCGCAACTTCTTCTTTATCGACGAAGGTTTCGGAACGCAAGACGAAGCGTCTATTAATATCATTTTTGAAACCTTATTACATCTCAACAAAGAACACAAGATTGTTGGTATTATTTCGCATGTAGATGAATTAAAAGAGCGAATTCCTGCATCGTTGGTGATTGAGAAAGATATTGAGAGAGGAAGTTTGGTGAGGGTGAATCAATAATTTTAAAATTATTATTTTTTGAAGAAATTGTATATTTGATAAAATTTTGAATATGTTAAAGACTATCGTTGTTATTTTAATTGTTGTTTTGATTGTTTGTGTCATTGTGATGATTCAATTATACGATACTCAATCAAAGCAAACAAAAAAACTGGACAAGTTAATTGAAAAGAATCGTCAGTTGACATCTAAAAACATTTCATTAGAAGCTAATCGGTTGAAATTCATTCTTCAACCTCATACGCTCAATAATATTTTAGCCCAATTAAAAGTTTTTTCTAATAAGCTAAATCGCGGAATGGATTTTCTTTCAGATAATTTAGAATATATTTTTTACAAAGGTGAAAACCATTTTGTCTCATTGGGGGATGAAATAGATTTCATCAAAAACTACTTGTCTTTAAACGAATTATTTATTCGAGGTATAAACGCTGTCGCTATTGATGATTCAAGAGTAGATAAAAACTCCAACTATTATAATATTGAGTGTTTTCCACATTTAATAACAGCATATTTTCTTGAGAATGCGTTTAAACATGGAGATACTAATCACTCTGATTTTTTAAAAGTCTATTTATCTTTAGAGGGAGAGAGATCGATTTGAATTGACAGTAATTAATCAAATTAGAGTTAATTCATACCATACTAAAAGTGGTGTTGGTTTGGAGAATATGAAAAGTCGATTAAACTTATTGATGAGTGGAAAGTTTGAAATCTTACAGCGTTGTAATGAAAATGAATATCATTCCACATTAATTATAAAATTCTAGATGATGTCTAAACTAAAAGTTGCTGTTTTAGAGGATAAGGAAGATATGTTGAAAGAGCTTATTATAAACCTTAAAGAAACTAATCTAGTAGAAGTAGTTTCTTATCCCACAAATTCAACTGAGTTTTTAAAACAAATAGATTCATCGGTAGAAGCTTTAATTTTGGATATAGAAATTGATAATGATATGTCAGGAATTGAGGTAGCTAATAAATTAAAACTTCCCGTTTTGTTTGTAAGTGGAAGAGCAAGAGATTACCTGTCTGAAATTGAGTATCTTAATGCAAATTTCACAGTTCCAGTTGAACATGTTATGAAGTTTAGTAGTTTGGATAAGTTAACCAAAATATTGCAGAAATTCATCAATCAAATCCGCTCAACAGAAAAGATGAATTACGTGACGCTTGATTTTAAAGAATCAAAGAATCAAAAAATCTGTATTGATTCCATTGTATATATCGAAACAGATACAGGTAATAGCGGTAAATCAAATAATAAGCGTATTTACTTTAAAGATAGACTACCAATGACTTTGATTGATTTTTCATTTAAAAGAATGGAAGAAAGAGGCCTTACAGAATTTTATTTTGCTAGACCTAGTCAATCACATCGAGTGAATAAAAATCACGTTGAAAAGTATAATAAGGATAAAAATTCGTTGGAAGTAAAAGCAATGAATAATAACGGTAATATTGTCTCATTCCAAATTTCTGTCTCTGAAAATTATCGTACTGAAATGAAGAACATGTTTCGCTAAAAAAGCTTTTTTTTCGACAGCTCTTATTTATTACTGTTATTATAATTTTGAATTTCTCAACCACTTTTCTAATATACATATAACTAAAACAAGGCGCTTATTACTCTAAAAAAGGGCTGTTATTACTCATTGTCTGCTCTTATTACTCAGTATTATTTTATGTAATTAACTTACCCTAAACTTGTTTCATCAAACTTTAAATAGCATAAGATGAGACATTTAAAATAATCTAAAAGTAAGTTTAGAACTGAAAAAATCGGAGTGTTCATCAAAACCGAACATTTTCTTTTGCGACAATGGGAACGAAAAGTTCCTGATGAAGTATTAGCTTCTGCCTTAAAAGATGTAAATCCTACAGATGAAAGACGATATGTTAACATCAGTAGGAAAATAACTTCTTCATTCAGTTTAAAACCAGAAGAACTTTTTGTGCTCATTAATAAAAGAGCATTGATAACCTGTTTTTTCGAAAACCTTTCGACTTTTCGAAATCAGAAAACAGATGTGAGTGAATATTTAATAATCAGTGAAAAATAAATTTAAAAGTTATGAAAAGAATAATTAATGGTGATCAGATAATTGGTTTTATTTATCAATTAAACATAGAATTAACTCTTATAAATGATGATAAATTTCAAAATAAATTAATCATCAATAAGTCAAGCATTCAGAGTGTATTTTTTGACAAACAAAATCTTACTATTACTCTAGAAGGAGCTAATATTTTGGAGATTAATTGCAGCTCTTCAGATCAAAAATTCCGAGAATTAGAAACAAGGTTTAACAATGTTTTTTGTTACGACAGAAAGGGGTGAATTTGATTCGAAATGAAGTTATTAAAGAAAACAATCGTAGAAATCGAAAAACGAGCAACGAGTAGGTATAAACAATTTAAATTTTATCAATATGGCAAAAGGAACAAGACCTACGAATGGACCAAGTACAACGGGGAATCCGTCAGGAGGAGGGAGAGGAAACAACCCTTCAAAGTAAAATAAAACAAAAGACAGAGGGAAAATCCCTCTGTCTTTAAAAACATCAAGGCTTGCGATTTTTGCAAAAATGTTGCAGAAAACGTCTTTTTTATTTAGTCGAATAACAATAAGTTTGCATTTAATTCATGGATTTACACGATAAAATAAAAGTAATACGGCTGAGTAAGAATTATACTCAGAACTTTCTAGCGGACGAGTTGGATATTGATGTAACGAATTACAGCCGCTTAGAACGAGGTGAGTCTAGTATTTCGGTAGATCGACTTAGAAAATAGCTAAAGTATTAGAGGTCAGCACATCATTTCTATTAGATGATACTGAAGATGAAAGAAGTAATAACACCCAGATTTTAAATGAAATTCTAGGAGAGCTACGAAATATCAAAAAACAAATAGAACGATGAATAAAGTTTTAATAATTACAGTAACATTGTTAGTCTTATCCTTGCAAAGTTGCGCACTTATTTTTTCTGGCACAAAAGATAAAATTAATGTTCATAATGGAACGCCTGAAAACGCCAAAGTTTATTACAATGGTTCTTTTGTAGGAAATGCTCCTGCGTCTATTAAAATCCCCAAAAATTCGTTTAAAGACAATCGAGCGATTATTAAAATAGAGGCTGACGGATATGTTAGTCAAGAAATTACGTTTACTCGAAAATTACGAGTTGGTGCATTAATTTTTGACTGCTTGACAGGTTTTATTTGGCTAATTCCTGACTTTGCGACAAGTGCAATTTATAAAGCAAGTCCTAAAGCAATTAAGTACAGTTTGAAAATTGACGGAAATTCGTCGGTTAATAAGGAACATGGACTAGTCGTTGGAGATAAAGTCTTCTTTTCTAACCATGATTACAAAAATCAAGAAGCAGAAGTTAAAGCTATTTATCCTAATCGGGCTGTTTTAATTTTTAAGAAAAAACAAGTTTTAGGTTCTTTGTTCAAAAAAGGAAAAGAAATTAAAGAAAAGGAAATCGAAGTAGAAGTTCCTTTTGTAAATATCAGCAAATCAATTAATTAAAGATAATGGAGACTTGATACCATTTAAAGAACAAGGCGGAATCTGAAAAGCCAAATGAGTAAGAAATAATTTAATTTAAACGAAATGAAAATAATGAAATTTTCAACTATTGGATTGTTATTTATTGGAATGACAGTAATGGTAAGTTGCAAAAAAGAAAAAGAGGGATGCATGGATGCAAGTGCAATTAATTACAACTCATGGGCGACAAAACACGTCAGTTCATTATGTCAATATAATCAGACTTATACTACAGGGAATTTGATTGTAAATGTGAGGGATGGACAAGGGAATTCTGTTATTGGTTATCCAGTATATTTTTATAATAATCAAGCTGATTTTAATAATATAATTTATTCAAAAAAAATAACCACGAATAATAGTGGTCAAGTTAAATTTACGGATTTAGTTCCCGGCGTTTATTATGTTGATTGTGATTATAAAACAACTTCTAACACAACTGTTACTGTAACTGGAAGTGGTTCTGTTTCTGCTGGATATGAAACTACAATTACAATCAAGCCTTAATAACAGTTTTTAATTTTAGTATATGGAGATTGTTTTTCAAATTGTCTCCTTTGTTTTTTTTATAAAAGTCAGATTTCCAAAACTATTCATTGAATGTTTTCTCCCAATTCAACACATTATTTTTCTTAATTAAAAGTTAGCAAATCTTTTAAAGCCAATAAATCCACTTAAATCCGTATTTTTACTGCTTCCAAAGATTAAAAAATGAGAAAAACCCAATTAATAGCACTGCTTTTCACTTTCTTCTTATCGATTACCGATAGCTTTTCACAATATGCACCGACGCAAGGTGGCCAACAATCTCAACTTAAAGGGCGTGTTTTTGGAAAAGTGTTGAATGAAAAAGGAGCCGCTATCGATTTTTCAACGATTGTTTTGATGAAACCAGTAGTGGATTCGATGACCAAAGCGGTTGATTATACAGGTTACAAAACAACAACAACAGAAACGAATGGTGAATTTGCTTTTGAAGATATTACCATTATGCCGAAAATGAAAATTCGGGTGGCTTCTTTTGGATATGTGACACAAGATATTGATGTACCATTTGACATGAAGTTAGTCTATATGGGCGTCATGCAAGTAGATATGGGACGAATTCAAATGGCTTTAGAGGAATCGACCGAATTAGATAATGTAAAGATTGTGGCAACGACTCCATTGATGAAACTAGATGTCGATAAACGTGTCTTTGATGTCAGTCAAAACCCAATGTCAGACGGAGGAACAGCAGTAGACGTCATGAAAAATGTACCCGGTGTGAACGTCGATATCGATGGTAATGTTCAAGTGCGTAACAGTGCGCCACAAATTTATATTGACGGACGCCCAACCACTTTGACCTTGGATCAAATTCCTGCGAACTCTATTGAAAAAGTTGAAGTGATGACCAATCCTTCAGCACGTTATGATGCTTCTGGCGGTGGTGCAGGAATTATCAATATTGTCTTGAAAAAGAATAAGAAAACCGGATATAACGGTAGTCTTCGTGCTGGATTAGATAGTTATTTGGGCTATAATTTCGGTGGTGATATCAATGTTCGTCAGAATAAATTGAACTTTTCACTTTCACTGAATTATCGTTCTCACCGTGGAAAAACGTTTAGCGATGTTGATCGAAAGAATTTCCGAGGGATAGATACAGTAGATAATATAATGACTCAAAAAGATGTCAATGAGCGAAATGGAGGTGGTTTCTTCGGTCGTATGGGAATCGATTATCTTCCAACCAACAAAACATCTTTTTCTCTAGGTGCCGATTTGTGGCGAGGTGCTTTCAATGGTATGGCGAATTCAGACATCACCACAGACAGTGTTTATACCAATAATCCGAATAGCTATTACTATGAACGATTAAATGATTCTGATCGTAAGATGTTGAACTTCGGATTGAACTTTGGCTATAAGCAGCTTTTTAATAGAGCAGGAGAGGAGTTGACATTTGATGCGTCTTTCAATAAAGGAGATTTTAAAACAAATAGTTTATATACTTCCAATTATCATGAAACAAACATTGATTCACCATTAGATTATTCGACTTTTCAAAAAATTATAGGTTCAGGTAATTATTATAACGCTGTTTTTCAGACCGATTATGTTGTTCCATTATCTGTTTTTAAGATTGAAACTGGCTTACGTGCACAACTTCGTGGAAGAACTAACGAGAATAATAACTACCGTTATTTAGGAAGTGATTATGTGTTATTGCCGAATCCAGCGTCGAATTATTTGAATAAGGACAATGTATATGCGGCCTACTTTATGGTTTCTCAACAATACAAGAAGATAGGTTATAAAGTAGGATTAAGAGCTGAATCTTCCGACTTTAGAGGTGAGTTATCGGTTACAGGCGAAGAATTTAAAGTACAGTATCCAATTAGTTTATTTCCTTCCGCTTTTTTATCGTATAAATTAACGGAAAAACAATTTCTTCAATTGAATTACTCCAGACGAGTAAATCGCCCTAATTTCTTCCAAATTGTACCGTTTGTCGATTCGACAGATGTATTCAATATGAGTAAAGGGAATTCTGGATTGAAACCGGAATTTACTGATAATATTGAATTACAATATTTGAATAATTTCAGCAAGAAAAATACATTATTAGCTTCTGTTTACTACAAATACACGGATAATTTGATAACGCGCTATATTGAACAATCAGGTGATGGTAATTTGATTAATACCTACATCAATGCTAATTCTAGTTATTCAACAGGTGTGGAATTAATCAGTACGAATGGCATTAAAAATTGGTTAGATATTACGACCAGTTTAAATCTTTACAATTCTAAAATCAATAGTTCAGCTTATCAAAGTTATACATCATCCGCTCGATGGGCGTGGTATGGTAAATTGAATTTAATGTTTAAATTACCTGCTCAATTTTCAGTTCAAGTAACAGGAATGTATCAATCTAAATCGAATGTGCCTGTCATAGAGAGCGAAAGAATGTGGGGGCCAAATCCCGCTCAAAGTTCTTCACAAGGATATTTGGATAGCTATTGGGCAGTTGATTTATCCGTTCGTAAAACATTGTTAGACCGAAAGCTAATTTTAAGTTTATCTTTCAGTGATGTCTTCCGAAGTAAACATTATGTGAGTGTCACTCAAAGTGATTTCTTCTTCCAAAATTATGATAGAATTTCCAATCCTCAAATGATACGTTTTAACGTAATGTGGATGTTTGGTAAAGTGGATGCTTCTTTGTTTAAGCGATTGAGTAAAGGAACGGGTGAGTCTTCTATGGATTAATCACTCTTTTATATCTTTCTCGGTCTTCCATGTTCGATTCGTGTAATACAGAAATATCAATAACAAACTGATAAAGATATTTACAATTATTAATGGGAAAGGCACGAAGTCAAACGGTATGTAAAAGATAATACCGAAAGTAGAAAGCAAGGAATAAACAATGTAAAGTTGGAAGCCGATTGCATTACTTTTAAGCATCATTACAACGCCAGCCATTCCAACGAGTAGCGTGAGTATACCAATTGTGTGACTAAGTGTAAATAAATCATTCTGAATACGCTGAACAGCATACATTTTTTCAAAAATTCCGTACACATCTTCTGCACCAATATTGGTCGTTAATTCTTTGGCGTTTTGAATCATTCTATCTACTTGTTCTGAAGAAAGTTTACCAATAATAACGGCTCTAAATTGATCATATAGCTCAAAGCTGATGTTGATAATTGATAATATCGACAGAATGGTAAAAACTCTTTTAGGTTTTTGAGGATAGACAGTTGCGTTTTCCATAGTTTTTATTTTTTAATGTCTTTGGTTTGTTTAAAATATCTCTTTTGTCTAAAAATGTCCTTGGATGATTTCGGACGAAATTCTGGAAAATAGGCGAAATTAGCGATAAATTGTTCGTCTTTAGGTACATCATTCAATGGATAAAAAGCACCATCCGGATTTTTATAGTAAGTCACACCCAGTACCTCACCACTATCTAAATATACTTTAATACTACTCGCATAAAGGCGTGTCATTCCCTTTCGTTGGATTTCAATCAAGGTGTCGGAACGCAACGTGTCTTGAGGGAAATAATTCGTTTGCGCATTTTGAATGACTTCAACACGGATGAGTTCATTTTTTTTAAAGAAAGCATCGATATTTTTACCGCCAATTTGATTGTAATAATTCCCTGAATCCAATTCCATAATAACCGTAGAACGCTGAATCAATTCCACTTTATCGATTACGCTATCGTTCATATAAACGAACATCGTATCGGCTTTTAACTCCGCATTTTGACTCCACAAAATAGGATCGTGAAATAACGTGATTTTATCCGTCACTTTATTCATCACTAAAGAGTCACAAGATGCTTGAATCTTCGTTCCATAAATTTGAACATCCCAAAAGAGTTCGATTTGATGAATGGCATTCGAAGAGTCGGTATGCACCAACATGCTATCACTATGGATATAAATGGTATCTTCTTTTAGCTGATAAATGATAAGAACACTATCTGTGACATATCCAAAGTGCTCTTTTTCAGAAAAATAGGCTTGTTGAGAAGTAAATTCTACTTTATTGAGTGTGTCGATAAAATGAACATTTTTCCGACCAATCGCAATTTTCTCCTCATCGTTGACGTAGAGACTATCACCACATAGTTGCTTTCCTTTTTGAATAATATAGGCATCATTCTCGAGTACACCTTCTTGCGTTTTCGTATTGAACCAACCTTTGTTGCAATACATGTCGGTGCTATCGGTTTTGATAACTGTTGGACCGTAAAAGAAGACTTTCTTTTTGACATAACGATATTGAAGTGTATCTGTGACTAAACTTAGAGAATCACTTCGGTAGCGCACTCTTTCACTGAAATGAAAATTCTTTTCGTTAGGATATAGATAGCCACGTTTACTGGTAAGTACTTCATTTTGAGTGAGGTTTTCTATTTTACCATTATTCTGATAAGAGGCTAAACCAGATTTCGCATCATAATCCAATAGTGTTGTTGTCAGTACATAATCATTGCTAACTACCCGAACACGTCCGTATAATTTTGCTTTTTGGGTATCGGTGAAATACCAAATTGAATCGCAGTAGAGATTGAGTGAATCATTTTTAGTAATTTGAACATGTCCGTATCCTTTGATGAGCTTTTTTTCTTCAAAATAAAAGATGGAATCGGCATAGACTTTATTTCCCTCGTAATTCATGTTAACGCCACCGCCAATTAATTTCTGAGCTCCAGTTGCTTTATCGTAAGCCAGTTTTTGTGTACCTGGTAATAATTCTATTACACCTTTTTGGGCTTTTAATCCGTTAGGAAAAAGCAAAAAAATTGCGCTAACGTAGAGCGCAATTTTTAAAAAAGATATCGTAGAATTGACGTTCAATCTATTTTGTATTTAATGTTTGATCTCTATCTGGACCAACAGAAACAACTGTTATTGGTGTTTCTAAAGCCTTTTCTAGATAGGTCACATAATTCTTTAATTCGATTGGTGCATTTTTATAATCGGATAACTTTGTTAAATCTGCTTTCCATCCAGAAATTTCCTCATAAATAGGCTCAATTTCGTGATCAGCAATATCAAATGGTAAATAATCGACAATTTTACCTTCAATCTTATAAGCAGTGCAAACTTTTATAGTATCAAATGTATCTAAGATGTCGGCTTTCATCATTGAAAGTTCAGTGACACCGTTAATCATTATAGCATATTTCATAGCCGGTAAGTCTATCCATCCACAACGACGAGGTCTTCCTGTTGTAGAACCAAACTCTCTTCCTTCTTGACGAATTTTTTCACCATCTTCATCAAACAATTCTGTTGGAAAAGGACCTGAACCAACTCTGGTACAGTATGCTTTGAAAATGCCGATAACATTCTTGATTTTTGATGGTGCAACACCTAGTCCTGTACAAGTACCAGCAGTAATAGTGTTAGAAGAAGTAACAAATGGATACGTTCCAAAGTCAATGTCCAACATTGTTCCCTGTGCGCCTTCCGCTAATATTTTTTGTCCGTCTTTTATCGCTTGATTGATATATTGTTCTGAATCCACACATGTTAATGAACGTAATAATTCAATTCCTTCGAAGAATGCAGGTTCAAGTGATTTTAAATCATATTCAAAACCTTCGTAATGTTCTAAAATGGAAAGATGCTTATCAACTAATGTTTGGTATTTCTCTTTAAAAGAAGGCGAAAAAATATCTCCAACACGTAAACCATTTCTACCGGTTTTATCCATGTATGTTGGACCAATACCTTTTAAAGTGGAGCCGATTTTATTTTTCCCTTTAGCTGCTTCAGAAGCCGCATCCAATAAACGATGCGTAGGAATGATTAAATGTGCTTTTTTAGAAATTAAAAGTACGTTTTTAAAATCAATTTTGTAATCCGAAAGCTTATCAATTTCATTCTTAAAAATGACAGGGTCAATCACAACACCATTACCGATAAGGTTGATAGCTTCTTTTCTGAAAATCCCTGATGGAATCGTGTGTAAAACATGTTTACGACCTTCGAACTCTAGCGTGTGACCTGCGTTTGGTCCTCCTTGAAATCGAGCAATTATATCATATTTAGGGGTCAATACATCAACAATTTTCCCTTTTCCTTCGTCTCCCCATTGAAGACCTAATAAAACATCTACACTCATTATTTAATACTTTTTATAGCGTTTTCTTCTGTTTCGAAGATGGTAAATATATCGTTTAACTTTGTTATTTGGAATAGTTTTGACACGTTTTCTTGAACGTTAGATAAAACCATTTTTTTATTTTGAATTCGCGTACGTGTCAGTAATCGAATAAATAATGAAAGGCCAGAACTAGAGGTGTATTCTAAGTTCTTTAAATTTAATACTATATTATAATCTAAGTAGTCACTTAAATTTGAAATAATTTGATTGACTTCATCATCTACCAATAAGCGACCAGAAACTTCACAAATGACAACTTTATTGTTGTACGGTTTAATGGTGTATTCCACAGTTTTAATTATTTTTCGTTAGTTGGAACTGATTTTGAACTATCTTCTTTAACTCCATAGAAATAAAGAGAATGGTGAAGAATCTTTACATTAAAAACTTCTTCTACTGTCTTTTTAATCTGTTGAATTCTTGGATCGCAAAATTCAATCACTTCACCAGTATCAGTCAATACCACGTGGTCATGCTGTTTGGATCCATGCGATTTTTCAAATTGAGCAATGTTCTTTTCAAACTGATGCTTTCGAACCAAGTTACAAGCGAGTAGAAGTTCTATCGTATTGTAAAGTGTTGCTCGTGAAACACGATAATTTTTATTCTTCATCTTGATATACAATGATTCGATATCAAAATGGCCGTCGTAATTGTATATCTCTGCAAGAATAGCAAATCGTTCGGGCGTCTTACGATGACTATTTCGCTCTAAATAAGCTGAAAATATATCTTTAACTCTCGTTTGTAATTCCTCTGTCAACATATTTTTATAGTAAAAGACAAATTTAATGATTATTTGATTTGCGCCACGACTTAAGCAGTGCTTTTATAAAAAGATTTCAACAAATGCATGTAGAAATTCACTTATAATGATTTTATAAGAGGTTCGAATTGGATAATATTTAACACCAAGCATAACAAAACGCGGTAATTTAGTGAATTGATGAATACTTTTTATTAGTTTTGTCTCTATTATTTTTTTAAAGAAAACTATGCAATTATCAAATAGATTAGATAAGTTAGAAGAGTCAGCAACCCTTGCAATGTCTCGTTTGGCAAGAGAATTAAAAGCACAAGGTAAAAATATTATTTCTCTTTCATTAGGAGAACCTGATTTTGACACACCACAATTTATCAAGGATGCAGCGATAGAAGCTTTAAAAGAGAATTACACAAAGTATCCACCAGTTCAGGGATATGATGACTTAAGAGAAGCTATTGCGCACAAGTTTAAGCGTGATAATAAATTGAATTATAAAAAGGAAAATATCATCGTTTCAACAGGTGCGAAACAATCGATTGCAAATGTCGTTTTTAGTTGTGTAAGCCCCGGTGAAGAAGTATTGATTCCTGCTCCATATTGGGTTTCGTATATTGAAATCGTTAAAATGGCAGATGGTATTCCTGTGGTTATTCCCACAACAATGGATACGGATTTTAAATTAACAGCTGCTGCACTCGAAAAAGCATTGACACCCAAAACGAAAATGTTGATTTATTCTTCACCGTGTAATCCGACAGGTTCGGTTTATAGTTTAGAAGAATTAAAGGCATTAGCAGATGTGATTGCCAAATATCCAAATCTTGTTGTTATCTCAGATGAAATATACGAGCATATCAATTTCAAAGGAAAGCACGAAAGTTTAGCACAGTTTGAGAATATTTTCAATCAAGTGGTGACAGTAAATGGTGTCTCTAAAGCTTGGGCTATGACGGGTTGGCGTTTAGGGTATATTGGCGCTCCAGTGGAAATCGCAAATGCGTGTAATACCATTCAAGGACAGTTTACTTCTGGTGCTAATTCCATTGCTCAAAGAGCGGCTATTGCTGCTGTAAACGCAGATGTTTCGGTATTGACCGACATGATTAAAGCATTTAAAAATAGACGGGATTTATGTTTGCGCTTACTAGATGAAATTCCAGGTGTGAAATGTAGTATTCCAGATGGTGCTTTCTATCTGTTCCCAGATGTTTCTGCTTACTTTGGAAAGAAGTATGAAGACCAAGAAATTAAAAATGCGAATGATTTAACGATGTACTTGTTAAATGTTGCGAATGTTGCTCTAGTAACAGGTGGAGCTTTTGGAAATGAGCAATGTATTCGTATTTCGTATGCAACTTCGGAGGCTATTTTGGAAGAAGCAATCAATAGAATTAAAATAGCATTAGCAAAATTACAATAAGTGAAAGTAGAAGCATTATTTCAATTATTTACCGCCAAGAAAGTATTGGTGGTCGGTGATGTGATGATCGATAGTTATATCAAGGGTAGCGTGACTAGAATTAGTCCAGAAGCGCCCGTTCCAATTGTTAATTTGGCATTAAAAGAAAGTCGATTAGGTGGTGCTGCAAATGTGGCACTCAATTTAGTTGCTCTAGGTGCTGAGACGTATATCGCTTCTGTTGTTGGTGACGATGAAGATGGGAATGAAATGATTCAACTTTTTGAAGATGAATCTATTAATTGTTCTACTATCGTGAAAAGCGAGAGCCGTAAAACAACGGTTAAAACTAGAATTTTAGGAAATAATCAACAATTAGTGCGCATCGATTCGGAACAAACCGATGATATCAACGAACAGGAAGAAGAAAAACTTGTTGAGTTGATTGAAACGTTAATTCACGCGAATAAGATTGACGCCATCATCTTTGAGGATTACAATAAAGGTGTTTTGACTGAAAAGGTGATTCAGAACGTCATTGCATTGGCAAATGCGAACAACATTATCACGACTGTTGATCCTAAAAAGACCAATTTCTTTGCCTACAAAGGAGTGACGCTTTTCAAACCCAATTTAAAAGAGTTAAAAGAAGGCATGAATCACCAGTTTGACATTCGTCATGATTTGCCTAGTTTTGAGAAGAGTGTTACATCACTAATGGAACGTCTGAATAATAAAATTTCTCTGGTAACTTTATCAGAGTTTGGCGTTTTTATAAATGATAACACTCAAAAACATTATCTTCCAGCGCATGTGCGTACTATTGCAGATGTAAGTGGGGCAGGAGATACGGTCATTAGCGTTGCTACCTTGTGTTTAACGGCTGATATAGCATTGAGAAATGTGGCGCAAATATCCAATATCTCAGGCGGATTAGTGTGCGAAGAAGTCGGAGTGGTGAGCATTGACAAGGGAAAATTACAAAAAGAAATTAAGAAAATTATAGGGGAAGACATTCAATGAGTGAAGAAGTAAAGCCTTACGGTCAAGAAGATAAATCTAAGAAATCAGAAGTAAAAGAGATGTTCGATAACATTTCACCAAAGTACGATTTTCTCAATCACTTTCTCTCGGTTGGAATTGATAATTTATGGCGAAAGAAAGCCGTAAAGCAACTGCGTTCGATTGCACCAAAGAAGATTTTAGATATTGCCTCTGGAACAGGAGATTTCGCCTTAGAATTATTATCCTTAAAACCCACACAAATCATTGGTGCGGATATTTCCGAAGGAATGCTGGAAATGGGACGTAAGAAGATGGTCAAAAAAGGAGTGGATCACATTATCACGATGGAAGTAGGTGATTCTGAGAATCTTGGTTATGAAGATAACGCCTTTGACGCACTGACAGTTGGTTTTGGCGTTCGAAATTTTCAAGATTTGGAAAAAGGACTATCGGAGATGTTGCGAGTTGTTCGTCCCGAAGGAAAAATTGCCATCTTAGAATTTTCAAAGCCGAAGAAATTCCCTATAAAACAATATTATGCGTTTCACTCAAAGTATGTGATTCCGTTTTTTGGACGTATGATTTCCAAAGATGCTAGCGCTTATACCTATTTACCAGAATCAATAAAGGCTTTTCCTGAAGGTAAAAGTTTTGAAGAAATCATGCGGAAATTAGGCTATAAAGACGTGTATTCAATTCTGTGCTCTGGTGGAATTGCCACTATTTACATAGGGACAAAGTAATAACTCGGTAAACTCAACGTTTTCTATTATCATGAAGTACTTATTATCAAGTTTAATAGTGTGTTTGTGTTTTTTGGGATTTTCTCAAAAGCAGAAGATCATGAACTATACTAAATTTGATAAACGAATTGCGCACTTTGGATTTATGTTAGGTGCCAACATCACTTCAGTGAACGTTTCCCCCAGATTAGATGCTTACTCTAATTATGATTTAATCAGTATTGAAAGTATTCCTCAACCTGGAGCAACAGTGGGAATTCTCACGACTATTAAATTAGGAATTCCTATTTTCCGTTTACGCTTTTTACCTTCTATCTCTTTCCAAGAGAAATTATTTTGGTATAAGATGGTGAAATTTGGAGGAACATTGGATGATCCATATATCAATGAAGAAAGAGTCGGTTCTGTAAATCTGGATTTTCCATTGATGTTACAATTTAGAACACAACGTTATAATAATTTTGCGGCGTATGCATTAGTTGGAATGCAATATTCATTGGATTTACAATCACAAGAAAAAGCTACACAATCGGACTTAGATCCTTTTTTAAAATTCAAGAAACACGATTATCAATTACAAGTAGGAGGTGGTGTTGAGTTTTTCTTTCCATTTTTTAAAATGGGCTTAGAAGTAAAAATATCACAAAGTTTAAAAAATACTTTTATCAGAGATAACACGTACATTTCCAATCCGATTGATAAAATGGTACAACGAGCTTGGTGTTTTTCTATCATATTTGAAGGATAATGATACAAGTTATCGACATTATCATTACTCCCGAACAAGCTAAAGATGATTCTTTTATAGAAAACGCAATTCGTCTTGAGTTGAAACTTTCCAATCAACCGTTGCAATTCCGATGGTTAAAGCGTTCCATTGATGCGCGAAAGAAAGCCATTAAAGTCAATGCACGATTTGAAGTTGCTGTAGGTGAGGATTTTCCACCCAAACATATTTTATTTCAACCTCAAGATGTTTCACAATCGAAAGCCGTTTACATCATTGGTGCTGGTCCCGCTGGATTGTTTGCAGCTTTGCATGCGATTGAATTAGGTCTTCGACCGATTGTTATAGAACGAGGAAAAGATGTTCGTGAACGTCGACGTGATTTGGCTAAAATAAACAAAGAACAAACCGTTAACTCCGAATCCAACTATTGTTTTGGAGAAGGTGGTGCTGGAACTTATTCTGATGGTAAATTGTACACGCGTTCTAAGAAACGTGGAGATATCCAAAAAGCCTTGGAATGGTTCGTCCATTTTGGTGCACCCGAAGATATTTTAGTTGATGCACATCCGCATATTGGAACCAATAAATTACCGCAAATTATCGAAGCCATGCGCGAAGCCATTATTAAGGCTGGAGGAGAAGTGCGTTTCAATACAAAGATGACAGATTTGATGGTAGAAGATAATACGGTTAAAGGGTTTGAAATCAATTTTAATGAACAAATTCTATGTACCGAACTTATTTTGGCAACCGGTCATTCTGCGCGAGATATTTTTGAAATTTTACAGCGTAACGGTGTGAAATTAAAGGCCAAAGGATTTGCGTTAGGCGTGAGAATTGAACACAGTCAAGAACTCATCGATCGATTACAATATCACGGTCGTTTAAATGATGACTATTTACCACCGGCCAGTTATGCGCTCGTGACACAAGCCGATGGAAAAGGAGTCTATTCATTTTGTATGTGTCCTGGTGGAATTATTGCGCCTTGTGCAACCGAAGAAGGAGAAGTGGTTACCAATGGTTGGTCGCCATCCAAGCGCAATAATCCATATTCCAATTCAGGAATTGTCGTTCAGATTGATGCTGAAGATTTTGAAGGCTACGAGACGAATCCGTTTGTGTGCTTAGAATTTCAGAAAGCAGTAGAAAAAGTATGTTGGGAAGCAGCTGGAAAAACACAGCGAGTACCAGCACAACGGATGTTGGATTTCGTAAATGGTGTGAAATCAGTTGATTTTCCTAGGAGTTCTTATCAACCTGGCATTGTAAGTTGTGATTTGAATACCGTTTTACCACCACAAATTGCCAAAAGATTACAAAAAGCATTCGTCGATTTTGAAAAGAAGATGCCGGGATATTTAACGAATGATGCTGTTCTTCACGCACCAGAATCTCGTACTAGTTCACCTGTTCAAGTTCCAAGAGATAATCAAACACTCGAACACATTGAAGTCAAAGGACTTTATCCGTGTGCAGAAGGTGCTGGTTATGCGGGAGGAATCATTTCTGCCGCTATCGATGGCATGAAATGCGTGGAGAAAATCAGAGCGAGAATGAGTGAACAGAATGAAGAGTAAACGCTCTCTTCTCTCATTTTTACGCTGTTTATCCGTTCCTTTCGGCTCCGCTCAAAGTACGGTAATCTATTTCTCACTCTTTTTTACTCGCCTCTTCTCTCATTCTCACTCTGAATTACCACTCTCTTCTCTCATTCTCACTCTATCTTATTATGGTATAGTGGAGAAAGCGTCACTGATTTCTTACCTTTTCCACGATAATTTTTCTCAAAAGCACTAAATAAGAAAAAACTTCCTGTTCCAACACCCACACCAATTAACCCCACGCCAGCTGTATTGAGATAATGCTTTCTAGCAAGATCTTTTTGGGACGCTATTCCTACAAGAGGAGCAACAACTAATGTCGTCAGAGCAGAGAGTGCAATCAATCCAATACTTGCTTTCTTTCCAATACTCGGAATTGGCGTATAAACATGTTGAATGGCATTCTTCGAAATCTCCACCACGGATTTCTTCTTAAATAACTCTAGGTAATTTTGAGTAGAGCCTGTTTTCGTGAAATTTCGTTTATGGATAAATATTGGTTGCAGAAAAATACTGGTATCCGTCACTTTTGTTACTTTTCCATCATATAACTGCATCTTTAGATAATAGACATCTGAATAGCTATTGTCAAACGTCTGGAAGGAATAAATGGCGTGTTTGTAATCTCGTTGAGTGCTATCACCATTTTTTATTACGATGTAAGAAGTGGCATCGATTACTTTATTTCGCTTTGCTAACATTTGTTGATACGCCACTAAGTTGTCATCGAAAGTTCCCGTTCCATTTATATTTTTAAATCGCTTGATCACTTTAAATGGAGGAGTAGTTTCTTCCCATGCTAGATAATTTGAGTTCATTAAATAGACAGGGATTTCTTTGTAAACCGTTTTTACATGAACATCTTTCTGAAAACGATTTCCGTCGTTGAATAAGATAAGAGAAGAACTATCGATAGAAATAACCCATTGACCTTTAATGGTTTGTTCAATTACTTGATGTTGAATATAAGTTGAAATAGTATGATTAAAAGAGTAATCTTCGTTGAATTCAAGTGTTTCATTGTTCCATTCATTAGCTAAATAAAGAGTTCCATTGATGTCGTCACCCTCGAGTAACCATTTTCCCACGATGTTTTTGGAATTCAACTGTGAGAAGCTTATGAAGTGAAAAGAGATAAATAAAAGAGTTAGAATACGCATAGTCTGTAGTTTACAACTGTTTCTTTTTGGTGTGTTTTTTCTTATCTTTCAATTTGAAGCGATATCCCCCCGTTATTTTAACGCCTACAAGTGGATTGCCATAAATTAAATTGTAAAAACTGATTTGTGTATAATTCAATTCAGTATTCAACATAACGAACCAATCTTCTGGATTATACCCTAAGTTTATTTTTAAATCAACTCGTGGCGACAATCCCATACTATTTCGCGTAAAGTTAGGTAAATGATAGTATTTTTGCTGTATTGAAACACCGATGCCTGCGACACCTGAAAATTGCCAGTTTTTATACCGATTGACATAAGCAAAACCAGGAATAATAGCTATTTCTATCGCTCCAATACGAGATGCTTTCACTCGATTAGTGACTGATTCATGGAAATATTCAGGTACAATGGACGATTCTTTATCATACACATCATTATATCCAAAAACCCCTTTTATAAACCATGAAGTTACTTTAGTTTTGTAATTTCCAGAACGTCCCATTACAGGATTTAGAGAGAAATTTTTATTGAAAAAGTAATACGTGGATGCAGAAATATTAAGGGTCGATACTTTAGGATAAATAATTGTTTTTTCTAGATATCCAGGAATTTTTTTCTGGGCATTTTTTAGAGAATATCCTCCATAATAGACTAAATTGATTTCGGTAAAGGTATTTTTAATGGGAAAACCTAAATGAACACCAAAATAACTCGTTTTTCCATATTTTTCTTTATTCTCAAGATTGTTAGCCAACATAAATCCTAATCGTAGCATCAATGATTTGTAGGAACCACCGATTCCCATTAATATACCATGATTAATGCGGTAATTCAAGGTGTGCGGGACATTCATGGTATCTTTGAAGCGGATGAAAAAAGGAGAAGATACAAAACCGAAATCAGTATATAGCACTAAACGATTTCTGAAAATTACATATTTATCAGTAGCAATAGTATCTGGATCGACATTAATAAGTGGCTTTTTCTCTTCCTTCTGAGAAAAAAGTACGGCTGGCATTCCAAAAAGAAAAATAAAAAGATAGATTCTAAACATTAATATTATTGAAGATAGACAATCCAAGTCGTGTAAAATTACAAATTATATACGATTCACATCCATTTTTACTTGATTTCAATATGCTTACTAATTTTATCGCTTCTTCTTAATTCGCTTTTTTTGACGTGGTTTTAAATTTACTTTCTTATCAATTTGATTTTTGAGTTTCTTTTCATGGAATGACAAACCAACATCAACGCGTCGCGGTAATTTCCCCAGCTGATTCTTCATTTTAACTTCTGGTTGTTCGTCAAGTGTTAACAACTCAGAAATAACAACTTCAGATGGAATCGGTAATTTTTCAATCGTCATTTGAATGTAGCTTTCTACCGCTTTCAGTTGGTCACCTTCAAACGGTGTGAAAAGCGTAAGAGCAATTCCTGTCATTCCTTTTCGACCGGTACGACCAATACGATGGACGTAATTCTCTGTTTTAACAGGAAGATTCATATTGATTACGTGTGTCACTTCGTTGATATCCATACCTCTGGAAACCAAGTCAGTGGCTACAAGAATCCGTAATTCACCGTTCTTAAATTTAGTCACTGCATTAAAACGGTAATTTTGCGCTTTATTGGAGTGAATGACATCTACTTGATCGCCATATTTTTCCGCTAAGATTAGATATAATGCGTCTGCGTGCTTCTTGCTCTCGGTGAAAATCAATACTTTCTTTAATTTCTCGTCTTCCAATAAATGGTTCAATAAATTGATTTTCGTATGATGATTCGGAACCGTATAAATTAACTGTTGGATTTTTTCCACGGGCGTTCCAGCAGGAGCAGCTTCGACCAAAACAGGAGCAATGAAGTGATTGTCAATCATTTCTTCAATATCTTCGTTCATGGTTGCACTAAATAACAACGATTGTTTTTTCTTGGGCAATAAATCTAATATCGTCGTCAATTGGTTACGCGAGCCTAGATTCAAGGTTTCATCTACTTCGTCAATGATAAAACGTTTGATATTTTTAGGTACTAAATCGCCGTGTAACATTAAATCCATCACACGACCAGGTGTTCCAACGATAATATCTACACCTTCCACAATTTTCACCGCTTGCGTATTGATGTTTGCACCACCGTAAACGCCAACAGTCACCACATTCATGTAAGAAGTAAGACGGACAATTTCGTCACAAACTTGCATAACGAGTTCACGAGTAGGAACGATGATTAAAATTTGAGGAAAAGGATTCTTGGCAAATTGCCATAAACGTAGAGTAGGTAATAAGTACGCCAATGTTTTTCCCGTTCCTGTTTGTGCAATACCGAGTAAGTCTTTTCCCGACATAATCACAGAAAATGATTTCTCTTGAATAAGTGTGGGAGTGTCCAATCCCATATCATCAAGGGCATTCAGTAAAGGGTTATTTAAGTTTAAATCTTCGAATTTCATGGTCTAATTTTATTCGGCCTACGATAAAAAGATAACCCCCATTTTAGTCTATTTAAAATGAAACGTACTAAATGGGGGTTTCTAAAAGAAAAATGTGGAGTCGGAGGGATTCGAACCCTCGTCCAAACAACGTATAATTAAGCCTTCTACATGTTTAGTTCATTATTAATTTTCGACTTTGTAACGGAAATGAACACCCAATACAAAACTTAACTCCTGAGATCTTACGCGTTCCACGGAGTGAGGTCGGCGCCAGACTATTTGGTTGATATCACAATCCCAGCTTTAATAGACTAAATTGCTGGTGTGATACTTGTCCCGCTTACTGTTATTCAGCGTGGATTAAGCTATCTCGATTTGATCGATTAAGCAGCAAGTGCGTATGACGTGTTGTCATTTATTGTTTGAGACAGGATATTTAAGAGCTCCACCTCAAGGCTCTACATGCTTATACTCAACAATCTCAATTGCTGTCAAAGCCAATACGACCCCAAAGAACTAGTGCAAAGATAGTGATTTTTAACGGTTTGATATTCTTTTTTTTTGTTATTTGATTTTAGGTGATAATGCGAAGAGGAATGAAAAGTTACATGCTTTACTTTTGTTTTAATCAAGTAAATTCCTATTTCTCAATCGGTGAAATAGATAGTGTCACATTACTACCCGAACTTAAATGAACTCCTGGTTTTAAAATGATTTCCTCTCCAGCAGTAATGTTAGAACTTACATTTCCCTCTACTTTAAATTCCTGATATTCTATTGGTTCAGCATAAGAGGCATTGGAACTTTCCAAAGGAGCAATCGTTAATTTGGATTTTGCAAAAAAGTCTTGGTGATAAACAACATCTCGTTTATAGAGTGTCAGATTGAAAATTTCTCTTTTCCATTGTGCCGCCACGACTTCTGCATGACCTTTATTTTCTTGTCCGCCGTACTGATTCGATATTCTTATTTTCCCTAGAATTTTCAGGCGGTAATCTTCCATCACAATCTCATAAACGGAAGGAGTAGTGGTTTCATATTGATCAAAATCAGAGAGATACATGTAACTCAAAGGTGTGAATTCATAATTTTCAAAATTTGGTGCTTTCCCTGTTGAATTACAGCCTTCTCCACAATAGAATGGGAAATCTGCACCACTGACTGTATTATGAAAAATACCATTTCCACCATACACATTTTTGGCAAACATATTCTTAAACCGAACCATGTCGATTTGCTGAAAGCGTGTGTTTGGCTGGTATTTTAAAAAGTCATCTACCAACCATGTACTACTAACACCGTGGCTTATGTCCTCAATATATTGTGTGTACACATTATAATTCCGAGAAGTTGTATTACACGGATAATGTTTTACTCTCCAACCAGCATGATACCATTTGTAGGCATTGTTGGATGTTATTTCAAAAACAGGCTGACGATATTTTCCGCCAAAACATTTATCCTTAATAGAAATAGTACTCTTAAACTGATTTGCTATAATAGCTGCCTTAGCTAAAAAAGAAGTATCGTTTGCAGCTAAACCAATATAAAGAAGTGATCTCCCAAACCCGACTTGTTGATTGATTTCTGCAGGTGTACTTTCTCCTAATCGTCTGAATCCTTCAGATGTCCAGTAACCATTTGAGATGAACCACCACAAAGTTTCACCACATCTGTCTTGCAACCAATTTGCGTAATCTCCAAACGTGGTAAAAGTGACACCGATTGAATTGTTTTTAATGAAGTCAAAAGGATAAATGGACGTATTCTTTAATAAAGAGTCATTTTTAATGAAATAGACAAAACGAGCTAATGGTGCTAGTGTATTTCCAGTTAAATACATAGAGGAAGTTGAAGTGTCCCACCGTGGTATTAAATAATCAACACCTCTAAAATCATGTCTATTCTTCATGATACTAAGAGATTGCATCACAAATTTGTACAAGTAGTCTTTGTCCTTAGTGGTTTCGTACATCGTTATATAACCTTCTAAAACATAGCCCATTCCGTCTCCATACACGTTATCTTTTAAATTTGTAATAGAATCGAAAGGTTTGTATCGAGACATTAAATTAGCATTAAAATAATCGTATTCTTCTTTTACGTTAAACTGATCATAGGTTTGAGCATGAACAATAACTGTAATGAAAGGAAATAGAAGAAGTAGAAAGCTTCTAAATGTTGCTTTATTGTTCATATTCGTCAAACTTTGGCGTTATTTTATTTTGAAATGCTGACATACATATTATATAAATTCTTGAAATCTGAGCTCTTTTATTTTTCTTTTACTTTTTCTCCGGGAAAAAGTAACAAAAACCTCGTCGTCGTGATATTTCTTGCCACCCAAATCTTCCTCATTGCTTGCAAAAATAAAACTCGCTAGCGCTCAGACAGTTATTTTTACGACAGCAATTCGTCGTTTGTGTTCCGGCAAAAAAATCAATTCCGATTCAACATCGGAACAGGTTACGACATCCTAATCCGTCGTTGAATTTGGCTTTTCATTTAATTGATATAAATTATTCTCAATAATACAAGTGCGTCAAAATAAATTAGTCTTCGAACTTGATAAAAATGATAGCTTAATTTCATAATTATTGATTTTTAGTTTCCAACGCTTCGATACGCTTTTGTTGAGCATCAATAACCTTCTGTTGTTCAATTAGATACAAAGTCAGTTCTTCCACTTTCTGCATCAGTAATTTATTCATTTCCCCTAAATTTAAACCGTCTGTTTCAATGATTTCTGCTTTTGGAATATTCGGTAAATGTCCATTCTTAGCAATAAACGTTTCGACTTCGTTTAATGGCATCAATTCATATTCTTTATGGAACACAAAATCTGGCCAAGATTGGAGATTTACTTTCACTTCGCGTGTATAGAGCAAACCATTGTTATCTAATTGAAGTAATTTGTAGTTCGATTGATTGATTCCCATCTCTTTTTCAACTATTATAGGATGTGTAGTTGAATCGTTCGCCACTACAACATGCAGTGATTTGCTTGTTTGTGGCGTATTGGTTTGGGAATAAGCCGTGTTTAAGCTAACTGTCAGAATAAAAGCCATAATTGCCTTAGCTGCTTTTGTTATCATTACGGATATTGTATTATTTTTTTTCATGTTGATTACTATTGAAATGTCAACTAAATTATTTAATTTTTCTTTAATATTTAGAAAAAAGACACACAATTATTAGATATTCTTGATGTTTTAGGTTGAAAATTTAATAAGGTAAAAAAAAATGACAGCGAACTGTCATTTTTGGTGTATTATAAAAATACTATTTGATAGAAAAAAACCACTTTATTTCTTTTTCGAATTAAAGTCCATTTAATTTATCAATGAAATAATCCACTTTAGTGTCTAAGTCAGTCACAATAGGAGCGAAGTCCTTCTTGTTTTTAGCCGTATTGATTTTTGAAATCATATCATTTCTATAATTCACAGCTTCATTGATCAGCTCTTCTGTTTTTTCTCTTTTAGATTCGTCAAAGTATTGTACGTCGAAAGATT